>NZ_JAXFOB010000008.1:0-136010 GCF_034180565.1 Ezakiella sp.
AATGGATTTTTTAAAATCCTCATCATAACGCTTTGTAGTCATAAAAGACCTCCTTTTATAATAATAATATATTTTTATTTCTTTGTCTACAATTATGGAGTTTGTTGCTATTTATGTGTCTACTAATTTGAGTATGTTCCAGATAATTTCAAAAGAAAAAATATTTGGGTTGATGCTAGTATTATTTTTTATGATTAATTTAAGCTCTTGTTTAAATTCTAATGATAAAACTATAAACAAAGAAAAAGATGAAATCTCTTTGACAGTTAATATTTATGATGAAAAACAAGAAACTTTTAAAGAATTAGTCACAACCCAAGATCAACAAAGAAAAATTTTAGAAGAGTTAAATGAATTGAAGAAAGATTCTAGTTTATATGATTCAAATAATCAATATCTAGGATTGGATAATGCCTATTCTGAAGGAACATATTTAATTAAAGTACATGATAATAAGGAATATGAGATAGAAATATGAGATGACGATTCCCTTAGTACAGATAATAAATATTGGTACAATATAAAATCGAATAATAAGGATACAGAGGGGATATACAAAACTTCTTATAATTTGAAAGAAAGAATAGATAAAATTATATTTGGGGAAGACAAATAGTTAAACAAAATTATATGAGGAGGTAAGAAATGAAAAAAAGATTTACTCTATTAATAGCCATGATGATGCTGTTAACAGCAATGTCAACAAATGTATTTGATTCATCAGCAAATAATAACTCAGAAGTCAGCCCTAAAGAATGGCAAGAGTGGTTTAATGGTCTAAGTAAAGAGGAACAATTAAGTGTAAACTATGAGCTAGTACAAACACTTAGATTGTCGGATAAAGATATAGAATGGTTAAACTGGTATAATTCTCTTTCTAAAGAAGAGCAATTAGCCGTGAACTATGTTCCAAGTAAAGTTTTAAAAGTATTCAGTACTAATGAGGTTTTAAAAGTTAATATTGACGACATATATGAAACCAAAACCTTTTTGATAGAACTACAGAACCTATATCCGACAATGGAAACAGAGTCTATAAATCAATATATATCATCTTATATTGAGATTTTCAATATGTATAGGGGTATGTATCCAAATCTTTCAAATAAGGCTATCGCAGAAAAAGCAAAAGCTAATATGTTAAATAAGATAGAGTATATGGTTGATGATAATGAGTATTATAAAAGTAAAAATAGTAAAGTTTCTTATGAGCCAGATGGATATGAGCTAGTTGTTAATTATATTAATGAAAACCTAAATCCAGGATATGAAGCGACACTAGATACAACTGAAAAGAATATTGAAATCTTAAAGAAAAATCTTGATAAAATGAACAAATCGGATAAAGAGTTGGCTCTGCTATATATTGAGGATATGGAATCAGAAGATAATTTCGACGAAACAATTGTTAAAAAATATTTGAAAACAAATATTTTATATAGAAGCTCTGAAAAAGATGCAGCTTCAAAAGGTGTTGCTTATGCAAAAAGTATTGGGAGAATTATAATCCCACATTTCCTGATTGGGGTGTTGATTGTGCTAATTTTGTTTCTCAATCTCTGTATGCGGGAGAAAAAAAGATGAAACGCCAATATCCTAAAATAGACGATAGTAGAAACTGGTTTTATTATGGTTCAGAAAAAAAACCAAGCCAAGTATCTTCTACGTGGCGTGGTGCAAAGGAGAATATTATATGACATTAAAAGTTGTAGCAAAAGTTTTCGGTTCTTTAATTCCTGCTATGATCGGGACATATTTGTTAGTTAAAGATTATATAGCAGCAGCAAATCATCCTGAATGGAGTGTTTCGCCAATGGTAATGTGGGTGAAATTTGGCGTAGGTTTGATTGTTAGCATCATCTTGCTCTTTGCTGTTTTTAGACAAAAGAATTAAACAGTTTTTGTGTCCACTAATTTGAGTATGTTCCACTTCTTATAATTTGAAAGAAAGAATAGATCAAATTATATTTGGGGAAGACAAATAGTTAAACAAAATTATATACAAAGAATTATTAAAGGAGTAAAAATGAAAAAGTCATTATCTAAATTGACAGAATTTAGGATTAAAGAAAAAATAATTTACTTGTTGGCAAAAATCATACCCATGTTCACTTTATTATTTGAGTGGTCAGGAATTTATGGTGTAAAACAATATTCTGGACTTGCTTATATTTTTTATAACAAGGCTAGTTCTATACTTGGTCTAATAATTATTTTTGGAGAAATGTTTTTAAAGTCCAAGCCTAAATATAAGATGGGGTTAAACCTACTTGGTCATTTAATATTTTGGGGTCCTTTATTTTATGCAGCAGTCACAGAAACTAATAATATAAGTAATTTGACAATTATGTTTTATGTTAGTTTGTTTCTTGTAATCATGAGCTTGATATTACAACTATTAATATCAAAACGCAAAGGGAAGGAGTTCAAGGATATATAAAAAACTTTATAAAGTCAGAGTTAAAATATATTTTTATTCTAACGGATATAGAGTTTTTAGAATTATCTTATAGAGATTCTTCTGGTAAATATATTTACGATCTAGAAGAATGTGATAGAGACTATGGAAGTCTTAGTTATCCAACATTTTGTGGATACTATATAACTAGATAAAAAACAATCTTACAGAGGGGCATATCTCCTCTGTAAGATTTATATTATTATGAAATTAACGATAAGTACTCTAATTTTGATAGTCCATAAATGGGATTATTTAGAAAAGTATTAACATAATGATTTAGGTAGTGGAGTTTATTATTGGGAATTCTACATTGAGGACTCTTATAAATTAACAATAATTGGTAAAGACAAGAATAATAGAGCTGATGAAATTAGAATTGAAAAAAAGATTTAAGTTATATATACGTAATAGCAGTATTTTATAGACATTTGTGATTAAAAATCTATTATGCAAATAGTAGAACTATAAAAAAGAATTTATCTAATACACAAATTTTATGAAAATTACAGATGATTGTGTATATTTAAAGAAAATGGGGTGAGTCGTGAAAAGAAGAAAAGTTAGAATCAAGCTTGTTATTTTATTTATTGTTTTATCAATAATGTATTTTCCAATAAAATATCATTATAAAGACGGAGGATCAATTTCATATAAGGCTATTTTATACTCATATACAAAATATCACAAATTGGAAGATGATGGTTCGTATTTTATAGATACTGAATTTTTAATTTTCCCATTTAATTTTTTTAAATAAAAGAGAAGATTATTATTATGAAGATAAGAAATATATAAGTTGTATTTATAGCCATTTTAGTTATGTGTTGCTTTTCGCTATCGGTACCAGTATATGCAAATGGTGGTTTAGCAGTGTCGGCAGGTAAAAATTTTGGCGATGGAGTAGATACAAGAGAAGATGCAATCAATGCTTCTTCAGCATACAAGAGTGCTGGCTATAGAGTAGTTACCTTAAAAGATCCAACAAAAAGTGATTTTACAGATACTCGCTTGAGAGCAGATATTTTATTTTTATCTGGACATGGGAACGAAAATGTATTAAGTTTTGGAACATATAAATTTGTATGTCAGTCAGGTTCTTCAAATAGTAATTATACAAATTTATGGAGTACCGCTAGAAATCAAAAATTAATAACATTTGCAGGCTGTAACACAGCTGGAGGAAATAAAAAAGGAGGCAGGAAAAAAGTTGAAAAATAGTAGGGATAATAAGAAAATAAAATTAAATTTAATATGCACGTTCTTAATGCTAATTATAGTATTTTCCATAATCGGGGTAACTGCATATTCTACATGCACAGATAAAGTTGATAGGAAAAATAGCTATGATATTGAAACTAATCTTTTAGTTAAAGAGAATAAAGTGGATAATATTGATAATGATTTGCAACCGCAAAGGAAAATTAAGTTATTAGATTTTGATGCAAATGTAGTTGCTGAATATATAGAATTCAAAAATGAATTAAATGAATATGTGGGATATGTAATAAAAGATGTAAAAAGTGGGCATATATATGATTATAGCAATGAAGGAATTTTACTTGGAGAACTTTTAGAAAAAGCTGGTTTGACCTATGAAGATGCGTATAGAGAAATAGTGTATTTTGTAAATCCTTTTGAAATTTATGTTGAATTAAAAAATGGAGAAATTATTGATTTGATGCCAGAAAGTGGAATTTATCCTTCAACAATTACAAAAAATGAATTAGAAGAAACTTTTTCTGAAAGAAAAGTTGAATTTGGAAGACCTGTTGAACCTGAATTGAAAAAATTAAAAGTTTCAGAATCAACATTTGCAAAAAGATCATATTTTACACCATGTGTTACAGAGGACTTTGATGATATGAAGATTACGGATTCTAAAGGAAGAAGAGTATATCCACACGATCATTGTTCTCCAACAGCTGCAACAACTATAATGAAGTATTTTAAGTATTTAGGTAAATCAAGTTTATCAAATTCTTACAGCAATAATGATGTGTTCGCAAAGTTTTATATTGCAATGGATACTAATGGAGGTGTGAGTGGTAGTAAAGACTCAGGGACTGTGAGAAGTAAAATAGCACCGTCGTATATAAAAGTTGGTAGAGATTTAAATGCAAAACCAAAAGATTCTTCTAAACTAAGTGGAACATCATCTAAAATTATGCAAAGTGAATTGGAAAGAGGAAAACTTCTCCATGTTTCTGTAGATACATTAGGTTCAAAAAAAGGTGGACATTCAATTGCTGTTGTATCATATTCTAATGGTTATTTTGAAATAGCTGATGGGTGGAGTGCAAGTTTTAGAAATGTTGCATATTCTGATATGAACGTCAAACAGGTAGTAGCTGTGAATTATTAAGTTGAGAGATTTTGATTAAAGACAATTAAAAAAATAATATAATATTATAAAAAAGGAATTATGAAAAAGTTATTCCTTTTTTAGTGAGATAATTTGTCAAATCAAGTGCAACAGAAAATTTATTTATTAAGGAGAATATTATTAATAATGAGTAAAATGTCAAAGAAAAATAAGAGTATTCTTTTAGCTACTATAATAGTTGTTTTTATTATAATTATTTCCGTGGATGTGTTTGTAGAACCTAATCCACTCCGCGTAGCAACCGGTTTTATACAAGTTTGCATTTTAGACAAAGAATGTTATGAGATTCAAGAATATCCTAGAATTATGATTGCTAATAAAGATTTAGATTTGGTTGATTATATGAAAGATTTAGGGTGGACATATGTAGAAACGAGTGACGCCAATAAGTCAGTGATGGAGAATATATTCGAGTTCAGATATAAAGAGATGGTGTATGCATATGTGAGAGTTACAGAGCATAAAAATTATTATATTTGGGAGTTGAACGAATAAGATTATTAAATTAAAAAACTTTTGCGTTTCCTCCCTTATGTGAATAGTTTCTGATATTTATTGGAATATAGATAATATGGCAAATGGTTAAGGAAATAAAATAGTTAAAATGTTTTTAAGCGATTAGAATTAAAGTCTAATCGCTTTTTATATAATATGGTTCTTTAGGCTCGGCATATATTTTTAATTCTATAATATGTTTGTTAATAAATCCATCCTTCTTCAGATGAAGATGATGAATTGTTATTAGGATATTAAATTTATTCTAAATTGAATTCTTGTCATGGATACGATACAATATCTGTGACAAAGGAAGATTTGAGTTCATATATGGAAATTATTTTATAGAAAATAAATAGGAACAGTATGATTACAAGTTTATAAATTAATATAAAGATAAAAATATTTTTGGTATAATATCTGTATACAAACCACGGAGGTCGACATATGAGGTCTTATGAAAGTAAGGAAGAATTAAAAAATGAGATAAAGAAAACTTTTGAAAAGTATATTTCGGAGTTTGATAATATACCGGAAGAACTAAAAGACAAAAAAGTAGAAGAAGTTGATAGGACACCGGCAGAAAATCTTGCCTATCAAGTAGGTTGGACAACTTTACTTTTAAAATGGGAAGAGGATGAGAAAAGAGGTATAGATGTTAAAACGCCGTCGGATAATTTCAAATGGAATCAACTTGGAGAATTATATGAGTGGTTTACAGATACTTATGCTCATAAATCTTTAAATGAGCTAAAAGAAGAACTGACAAAAAATGTAGCTAATATTTGTTTTATGATTGATGAATTAACAGATGAAGAGTTATTTAAAACACATATGAGAAAATGGGCGGATGGGGCGACCAAAACTGCAACTTGGGAAGTGTATAAATTTATTCATGTAAATACAGTAGCGCCGTTTGGAACATTTAGGACTAAGATTAGAAAATGGAAGAGGATAGCTTTGTAGATTTAATATGAATAAAAAAGAAAATTTTGAAATTTAGTTGCCTATATTTATATCTTTATCAACTTTTATTTATGCAATTATAATTTAAGTAAATGACGAAGAAATGTTTTAGCGGGAGAGGAATCTTCCGCTATTTTTTTCTCTACTAAACCGAAGCCTGTTACATAAGGCGTTTATGGAAAAATTAAATGTAATAAATATAAATTTTTCGCACAATCATTTACTGGATAATTTGATTTATAAACGTCAAATCATGTGAATCAAGCGGTTTTTAAAGTTATAATTTTATACAAATATAGAATTCATTTTTTGAAAATTATCTTATTTTATGGTATTCTATATTAAAGATTATTTTTAAAGAGGATTTTATGCATTTAGCAATTATTATGGATGGAAACGGCAGGTGGGCGAAGGCGCGCATGATGCCGAGGACATACGGCCACAAGGTCGGTATGGAGAAGGTTATAGAGACGATTGAGTGGGCGGACGAGCGAGGCATTGATGTTCTCACGCTTTACGCTTTTTCGACCGAAAATTGGAAAAGACCCGAAAGCGAGGTCAGTTTTTTGATGAATCTTTTGGTCACTTATGTGGACAAGGAGCTCAAGCGTTTACACGAAAAGAATGCGATTGTACGCGTTTTGGGCGATATGTCGGCTCTTCCGGAGATTGTTCAAAAGAAGCTCGGGGAATCAATCGAGCTCACAAAGAACAACACGGGACTCATCGTGAATTTTGCAATAAATTATTCGGGACGCGCGGAGATTGTGCATGCGGTAAACGGAATTATAGAGGATGCAAAGGCGGGGAAAATCGACAAGGTCGACTACGAAACGCTTTCGGATTATTTTTACACACATGGCGAAGAAGACCCCGATTTGATTTTGAGAACGAGCGGAGAGCAGCGACTGTCGAACTTTTTGCTTCTACAGGCCGCTTATTCGGAGCTGATGTTCATCGACGAGAGCTGGCCCGAAATAAACCGGGAGATTTTGGACAGATGTATGGACGATTTTAAAAAGAGAAATCGCAGATTTGGAGGTTTGTAGAATGTCAACATTTAAAACGCGTTTAATTACGGGGATTTTCATTGTCGCAGTGTACGCAATTATGTATTTTTTGGGAGCGACAGCAGTCACGGCATTTACAACGCTCATGATGCTTTTTGCGATTGTCGAACTTCGAAATGCATTCAAAAATATCGATGTTAAAATAAATTATGTGCCGATTATGATTGCGGTTTTTTTGAAAGCCGCACTTTCGTATGTGATTAAAACTTTTGAGTCGACGAGTTTTCTCATTCCGTTTGAGCAACTTATTTTCGCGATTTTGGTTTTAACACTTTTTATAACATATATTTTCGATTTGACGGAAAAGAGACTCTTAAACATCGGTATGTCGCTTATGACGGCGTTATACATTGTTTATATCGGGACTTTTTTCTCGAATTACACGAGCGAGAATCACCACTATTTTCTAGTAATTTTCGCAATAACAACGGGTGCGGATGTGTTTGCATATTTGGGAGGCTCGCTCTTTGGAAAGAAGAAGCTCTGTCCGAAAGTCTCGCCGAAAAAAACTGTGGAAGGAGCAGTTTGTGGACTTTTGGGAGCGATTGGACTCGGTCTTATTCCGATTCATTTTCTTTTTCCAAGTGTGAAAATCGACATAAAGTTAATCGCAGCGCTTTTGATACTTGGAATTTTAGCTGAGTTTGGAGATCTCTTTGCATCGGGCATAAAACGCGCCACGAGAATCAAGGACTACGGCGACATCTTGCCGGGCCACGGTGGAATTTTGGACAGATTTGACAGTCTTTTGTTCGTTTCGTTCGGGCTTTATATTATATTTATTGAAATGGGGATTTTATGAAGATAGTTTTATCATTATTTATTTTACTTTTTATCGTGACCGTTCACGAATGGGGACATTTCATTGCCGGAAGAATTTCGGGCGTTCGCGTCTATGAATTTGCAATCGGCTTCGGACCTAAACTTTTTTCGTGGTTTAAAAACGGAACGAAGTTTACCATAAGGCTTTTGCCGCTCGGCGGTTTCTGCAGTTTCGACAAAGACGAAACCAAAAACAGTGAAAAGGAAGAACGACTTTTCGAAGAGTTTGATGATTCGAAATACACTGCACTTCCTGATGCATCGTTCGGAAAGAAAATGTTTATTATTTTAAACGGAATCATCATGAATTTCGTGCTTGCTTATGTTTTATTCTTTTTTATTTTTACATTTATAGGCACGCAAAGCATGACGGTTGACCAAATCATGCCGAATTCAGTCGCCGAAAAGGTCGAAATGATGCCGGGCGACGAAATTTTAAAAGTAAATGACAGAGATGTAAAAAATATTACCGAATTTACGAAGGACAAGGATTTTCTTTCGGAAGACGGTTTTAAGATGACAATAAAGAGAAACGGTGAAATCGAGACGGTTGACGTTCCGAGTTTAAAGGAAGATGGGTCATTCGGCGTTTCATTTAAACTTATAAAATCGCCGGCAAAGGCTTTCAAAGAAGCGGCAACGACGATTTGGGAAATGCTCGGACAAATTTTCGGAGTTTTGAAGAAGATTTTTGTAAAAGTTGACGACCAAATGATGGGAATTGTCGGATTTGCAGGATTTATGACGAAACAGGAAAGCATAAATCTTTTGATGGTTCTCCTTTTGATTGCGGGAATCAGCGTTTCGGTCGGTGCATTTAATCTCTTGCCAATCATTCCTTTGGACGGTGGACAAGCGGTCATCTACATCGTTGAAGCGATTATCGGAAGACCGATTTCGGAAAAAACAAGAACGGTCATTTCATATATCGGAATGGCATTTATGCTATATTTATTTGTTAGAGTGACTTATAACGACATTTTAAGATTGAGGTGATTTTATGTCGGAGACCTTGAAGATATTTGTCGGAGGAGTTCCCGTCGGAGGGGGAGCTCCTGTTAGCGTACAAACAATGACGAATATGGACACGAAAGATGCGGAAGCGACGGCAAACCAAATTCTTTTGTGCGAAAAATATGGACTGGACATCGTTCGATGTGCGATAAACGACGAGGCGGATGCAAAGGCTTTAAAAGCAATTAAAAAACGCATTCATGTGCCGGTTGTGGCGGACATTCAATACGATTACAGCCTTGCGATGTGGGCGCTTGAAAACGGAGCGGACTGCATAAGAATAAATCCGGGCAATATGAAGAGTAGAGAGGATTTGAAGAAGCTTGTCTCCGCTCTAAAATCAGAAAATGTTCCGATAAGAATCGGAGTGAACTCGGGTTCGATTGCGACCGATGTGATCGACCGCTTCGGCGGTGTGAACGCAAAGTCGCTTGTTTCTTCGGCAATTGCGGAGACGGAGACTTTGGAAGATTTGGACTTTAGAAATTTCAAAGTCGCGATAAAAAGCTCCGATATAAAGACATGTGTCGAAAGTTATAGAGAATATTCGAGGCTTAAGAATTATCCGCTCCACCTCGGCGTGACCGAAGCGGGACCGTACGAGGAAGGCTCGATAAAGAGCGCAATCGGCATCGGAACTCTGCTTCTCGAGGGAATAGGCGACACGATAAGGGTGAGTTTAACAGACGAGCCATACAAAGAGGTCATTGCGGGGAATTATATTTTAAAGAGTCTCGGGCTCAATAAACGCGGAATAAACCTTATCAGCTGTCCGACATGCGCAAGGACAAATGGGGACATGATTTCTATGGTCAAGGATTTTAAGCGAAAAGAGCCGAAAATCAAGGGCAAGATGAGCGTTGCAATTATGGGTTGCCACGTGAACGGTCCGGGCGAAGCAAGAGAAGCGGACATCGGACTTGCCCTCAATAAAAACGGCGGCATTATTTTTAAAAAGGGTAAGATTTTGGAGGAAGTCACGAGACAAGACGCTATATCAACGCTTATAGAGAGAATTACGGAGATTGACAATGAACATAATTGATTCTGTTTTAACATGTGACGAGGACAGAAAATTTTATAGCGAGAGAGGTTTTCGAATCGACAAGGCGGTTCTGTACGAAAAAACGAAGGAACTTGACATTTTCTCGACTTCGGACATGGAGCTTTCAAATGAGGATATTTCGTTTTTAAAAAATAAATTCAGCGATTATTTCCCGGCATATACGATTTCGATTGACAATTTTTCGAGAAATTTGAATGAGCTTGAGGACGAGGACTACGACCTTGCGATGATTGAGGAGACTATAAACAACACTTCGGAGGGTGAATATGAGGACTTCAAAGCCAAAATCGAAAATGAGGATGCGAGTTACGTCGATAACCATCAGACGATTATGGAGAATCTTAAAAAAGAGTCGAAGGATAAAAAGTCAAATGACAAGCCGCAAAAAAAGACTTATTATAAGCCGAAGACAAACAAATTCGGCGAGGTTATAAAGATTAAAGAGCTCGCTGAAGAAGACACTTTCCCGACGATTGAGGGGGAAGTTTTTTCTATTTCAAAGACGGACACGAGGACTGAAGGACTAAAGATTGTCAAGTTCTTTGTGTACGACGGCACGGAGAGCATCTGTGTAAAATGTTTTTTGCGCGATGAGCAAAACGACGAGTTCGACAATTCCGTTAAAAACGGCACGAGACTGCGTTTAAACGGCGAATATAAATATGACAAATTCGACCATCAAATGGCGGTTATTATGCGAAACTATGAGGTGCTTCCTAAACTCCTGAAAATCGACGAGAGCGTTAACAAACGCGTCGAGATTCATGCGCACACAAAGATGAGCCTTCTCGAGGGTTCGATTGAGCCGGAGGATTTGGTCGGCATCTATAAACAAATGGGACACCGCGGGATTTTTGTTACCGACAATGCGTGCGTTCAAGCTTATCCGAACGTCATGGACATGGGAGACGAGACTTTTAAAATAGGATACGGTATGGAAGCGAACTTTTTTGATGACACCGAAAAATATGTTCAGGATTATAGCGAAAACAATGGAGACTATGTGGTTTTCGATATTGAAACCACGGGGCTCAATCCATACGAATGCGAGCTCATTGAAATCGGTGCTGTTAAGGTCAGAGACGGCGAGATTATCGAAAGATACAATCAACTCATAAAGCCGAAGTCGCCGATTCCGACTGTCATATCAAATCTCACGAGTATAGATGACGAGCTCGTAAAAAATGAGCCGTATTTTGAGGACATCAAGGATGATTTTCTCGCATTTATCGACGGATGTGTGCTCGTTGCGCACAACGCAAACTTCGACGTCGGGTTTATTAAGCAGAAGTTTTTGAAGTTCGGCATCGAGATAAAAAATCCGTTTGCGGACACGATGAAGATGGCGCGCGATTTGGTTGAAGGTGTGAGAAATTATAAGCTTGACACTTTGACGGACAAGTTAAACATAAGGCTTGTCAGCCACCACAGAGCTGTTGACGACGCCGAAGCAACTGCGCACCTTTTCATAAATATGATGACAATGCTCAAAACTTCCGGGAAAATCGAAAGTTATTCCGACCTTTACAAAGTTTCGTACGAAGACAGGCGCACGAGCTATCGTATGCTTCTTTATGCGAAGAACAAAGTCGGACTTAAGAATTTATATCTCATCATCACAAAGAGCTGCACCGAGAACTTCAACAAAGTTCCGCGTGTCAGTTTGTCGGATTTGATGGAGCACAGAGAGGGGCTTATCATCGGCGCTGAAGCGGTCAAAGGCGAAATTTTCTCGTATTACTCCGACGGTTTTCTCTATTCGGACATAAAGAGCCGCCTTGAGAAATACGATTTTTGCGAAGTGCAACCGACCGACCACTACGCCGGTCTTATCGGTGCTAAGTATCCCCAAATTTCAAATATTTCGAATGTTCTCGGAGGATATTTCGAATTTTTATCGAATGCAAATATGAAGATGATTGCGGGCGGAAATGTGTATGAGAAAACGCCGGAAGATGTTATATATCGAAAGATTTTGGGAAAAAGTCGCGGAGACTTCAGGGCCGACTCTGCACCGCCGCTATATATAAAAACTACACAAGAGATTATGGACGGGCTCGATTATATCCCGTACGACAAAAAAGAGGAAATTGTGGTCACAAATTCCAATTGGTTACTCGACGAAGTGGAAACTATGAGAGCGATACCGCGAGAAAAATTTCCACCGATTATCGAAGGCTCGGAAGATGAACTTCGAAATACATGTATCGGAAATGCAAAGAAAATTTATGGAGATCCGCTTCCGGAGATTGTCGATAAAAGACTCGAAAAAGAGCTGCATTCTATAATCGGAAACGGCTACTCCGTCATGTATATTATTGCAAAGAAGCTCGTTAACAAGTCGAACTCCGACGGTTATCTCGTCGGGAGCCGTGGTTCGGTTGGCTCGAGTTTTGCGGCAACGATGAGCGATATCACCGAGGTAAATCCGCTTCCGCCGCATTATGTTTGCAAAAAATGTAAGTACAGCAAGTTCTTTACAAACGGCGAGTACAATGTCGGAATCGATATGCCGGACGAGGTGTGTCCGGTGTGCGGTGAGCCGCTTAAAAAAGATGGATTTAATATTCCTTTCGAAACATTTTTGGGATTTAACGGGGACAAAGAGCCGGATATCGACCTCAACTTTGCGGGTGAATATCAAAGTGTGGCACATAAATTTGTCGAAGAGCTTTTCGGTGAGGGCTATGTTTTTAGAGCGGGAACTCTTGCGAAAATACAGGACAAGGTCGGATACGGATATGTAAAAAACTATTTCGAAGAACACGGAGAAGTGGTCTCCGAAGCTGAAATAAATCGACTTATAAACGGCATCGTCGGCATTAAAAGAACGACGGGGCAACATCCGGGCGGGATTATGATTGTGCCGAAAAACAAGGACATCCACGATTTCTCGCCGATACAATATCCGGCGGACGACGCGTCGACCGGAGTTTTTACGACGCACTTTGCGTATAAAGCACTCCACTCGAACATTTTAAAACTTGATATTCTTGGGCACGATGGTCCGACTATGATAAGGATGCTTGAAGATTTGACAGGTGTTAAAAGTGATTCTATAAAGCTCGACGACCCGGAAATTTTGAAGATGTTTGTGTCGACTGAACCACTTGGTTTAACGAAAGAAGAACTTGGCTCGGAAGTTTCAACATTTGGAATTCCTGAGTTCGGAACGGATTTTGTTCGAAATATGCTCGTCGAAACGCAGCCGCAACTTTTTTCGGATTTAATAAGAATTTCCGGTCTTAGTCACGGGACGGACGTTTGGACAAACAATGCACAGATTCTCGTGCGCGAAGGCACTTGCAAAATCGCAGACGTTATTGCAACGAGAGAGGACATCATGACCTATCTTTTAAATGCGGGTCTTCCGAACGATTTTTCTTTCTTTACGATGGAAAAGGTGAGAAAGGGAAAACCTTTGACGCCGGAGGACGAGGAGAAAATGAGGGCGCACAATTTGCCGGAGTGGTATATCGACTCCTGTAACAAGATTAAATACATGTTCCCGAAGGCGCACGCCGTTGCGTATGTCATGCTTTCGTTCAGACTTGCGTGGTACAAGCTCCATTATCCGAGAGAGTTTTATGCGACTTTCTTAAGCACCAAGAAGGACAATTTCGAAATGGAAATCATTTCAAGCGGACTCGATGCAATAAATGAAAGAATGAATGAACTTAAATCGCTTCCGAAAAACACGAAAAAGGAAGAAGAAATTTTAAAAGTTTATGACATTGCGCGCGAGATGTATTTGAGAGGATTTAAATGTGACAATGTGGATCTTTATAAATCGGAATCGGCAAGATTTGCGGTTTCAGATGACGGAATTTTGCCGCCGCTTTCAACAATCCCGAGTCTCGGCGAATCCGTGAGTGAGAATATTGTAAAAGAAAGAGAAATCAAGAGATTTATAAGCATTGAAGATTTGCAAAAACGAACAAAACTTAATAACACATGCGTCAGATTTATGGAGGAACATAATCTTCTCGGGGGTCTTCAAGAGACGAACCAGATGAGTATGTTTTAATCGTAAAAATCTTTTCAAACTAGTTGTATTATTTGTTTGAATATGTTAAAATGTATGTAGATGAGAAAGAGAGGCCGAAATCCTCTCTTTTATATTTATAAAAATGAAAGAGGTGGGAATTATGAACCAAGAATTTTTAGAAGCTCTCGACGAAATTGAAAAAACGAGGGGGATTTCGAAGGAGCAAATTATAGATTCAATCAAAGCTGCATTGGTTTCGAGTTATAAAAAGAATTATAACACGGGAAGCCAAATTGACGTTGATGTGGAGTTTGAAAATCTCGACGACAGAGTTAAGGTTTTCAACAAAAAGACGGTTGTCGAAGAGGTTGAAGATGAAAACACCGAGATTTCCGTTTTGAACGCACAGGAGTATCTTTCAAACCCGAGCGTGGGTGACGTTGTAAGAATCGAAATCACTCCAAAAAATTTCGGAAGAATCGCTGCGCAAACTGCAAAGCAAATTGTTATTCAAAAGATTAGAGACGCTGAAAGAGAAGCGATTTACGGGGATTTTGTGAACCGTGAAAACGATATTATCACAGGCGAAATCAACAGAATAAGAAAGGGCAATGCATTTGTCGACATGGGAAGACTCGAAGGGATTTTGCCTTTGAATGAACAAATTCCGAATGAGATTTTGAACGTCGGGGACCAAAAGAAGATGCTTATTCTCGAGGTTAAAAAGACCGGAAAGGGACCGCAAGTTGTGCTTTCGAGAAGTCACCCGAACCTTGTGAAGAAGCTTTTTGAAATCGAAGTACCGGAAATTATGGACGGCGTTGTAGAAATCGCACAGGTTTCGCGTGAAGCGGGCTCGAGAAGTAAGATTGCGATTTTCTCGAGGGACAAGGATGTGGATCCGCTCGGAGCATGCGTAGGTCTTCAAGGAAATCGTGTAAGAACTGTTGTAGACGAGCTGAACGGCGAAAAAATCGATATCATTCTCTGGTCGAGCGACATGGCTGAATATATCAAAAACAGTCTCGCTCCGTCGGATGTAACACATGTTATTATAAATGAGGACGAGCGCTCAAGCGTTGTGTTCGTGCCGGGCGACCAACTTTCGCTCGCAATCGGCAAGGAAGGACAAAACGCAAGACTTGCAGCACGCCTCACAAATTGGAAAATAGATATCAAGAGCGACGACACATACGAAGAATTTTTAAGAGAACATGCGGATGAACTTGAAGGTCTAAGCGATGAGTATTATGCCAATGACGAACACGAAGACGTTAACGATGATTCCAACGACTTCGACGACGAAGATTATGATGAATATGACGAAAATGAATATGAAGAAGCATACAAATCGCACTATGACAGCGGCTACAGCGACGATTATTCGGATGAGCTTTATGACGATTACAGCAAATATGACGAAGAGCTCGAGATTGACAATGAATATTTTGACGACGATTTTCACGAATCCGATGAAGAGAAAGGCGATGAATAGATAGATATATGAAAAATAAAAAAGCTGAAACTTCATCCAAAAACGAGAGAGTGAGAAGGTGCGTGGTCTGTATGGAAGGTGCGCCCAAACACGAACTTTTTAGGATTGTGAAATCGAGTGACGGAAGGGTCGTTTTTGACAAGAGCGGTAAGATGAACGGCAGAGGGGCATATGTCATGAAGGACGAGAAATGCCTTTTGAGCCCGAAACTCCGCGACAAATTGCAAGTGGCACTTAAAACAAATATAAATAATGAGGACTTTGAAGTTCTTTTAGATGATATAAAAAAGGAGAGTGATTAATATGTCTAAGGTGAGAATTTATGAGTTGGCAAAGGAACTGGACATATCTAGCAAGGATATGTTAAACATGCTTGCTGCACTCAACATTGAAGTAAATTCACATATGGCGAGCATCGATTCGAAGCTTGCCGACGCTGTTGTAAAGCAAGTCGAGCTTGCACGTAAGAAAGTTTACGAAAAACACAGACAAAACGAAGACAGACGTGACGGAAACGACAGAAATGACAGAAACAAGAGGCAAGGCGACAGAAACAGAGGAGACAATCGTGGCGACAACCGCGGAAAGAAGTATTCCAACAACAGAAATGACAACCGTGGCGACAATCGTGGCGGTGACAGACGTCGTGACAACAAGAAGGATTTCAGAAATAAAAACGGCTCAAATGAAGAATTTTACAAGAGAAATCTAGACGACGATGAAGGAAATAGAAATAAGCGTCGTGATCACAAGAAACGCGACAAGCAACCGGAACTCGAAATCTTCGGACCGCCGGTAGAAAAGAAGAGCGTTCCGCAAAAGAATAAAAAGAAATCAAGAGACAAGTACAAGGACAAGAAGTACGAAGACACGGATGTCGATTTCTTTGAAAAGACAAGGATTAATAATAAAAAGAAGAAGCCGAAGAAAAAGGACAAGGAAACGAAGAATGAAGCAACTGTAATCGATGAAGTTGTACAAATTCCGGAATCAATCATTGTGAGCGATTTCTCCGAAAAAATCGGAACTCCGGTAAATCTTGTCATCGGAAAGCTCATTGAACTCGGAATGATGGTTGCGCAAAATCAACCGATCGACTATGAAACGGCTGAACTCATTGCGACAGAATTTGATGTAAAAATCGAGCCGGAAATGTCGAACGAAGAGATTATAAACGACCAATTTGAGCTCGACTTCGAAGACAAAGAGGAAGATTTGAAGCCGCGTCCACCGGTTGTCACAGTTATGGGACACGTTGACCACGGTAAGACAAGTCTTTTGGACTCAATCAGAAATGCTCATGTAAGAACGGGTGAAGCGGGCGGAATTACGCAACATATCGGGGCTTATACGGTCAATATAAACGGAAAGAAAATTGTATTTTTGGACACTCCGGGCCACGCAGCATTCACATCGATGAGAGCGAGAGGGGCAAATATAACGGATATTTCAGTTATAGTTGTCGCTGCGGACGACGGAATTATGCCGCAAACAATCGAAGCTATAAACCACTCGAAAGCTGCAAATGTTCCGATTATCGTTGCAATAAATAAAATCGACAAACCGACTGCAAATGTGGACAGAATTAAACAGGAACTCCTTGAAGAAGGCCTCACACCTGAAGATTGGGGCGGAAGCACAATCACAGTTCCGGTCTCCGCAATGAACGGTCAAGGCATCGATGAACTTCTTGAAATGATTTTACTTGTCTCCGAAGTTGAAGAACTTAAGGCAAATCCGGACAGAAAAGCTGTCGGTGTTGTCGTTGAAGCACAGCTTGACAAAGGCAGAGGTCCTGTTGCAACGGTCCTCGTTCAAAAGGGAACTTTGAATGCGGGAGACGAAATCGTGAGCGGCGTTGCTTCGGGAAGAGTCAGAGCTATGTTTGACGACAAGAACAAACCGATTAAAAAGGCTGGCCCTTCAACGCCGGTTGTAGTTTTGGGACTTTCGGACGTTCCTGAAGCGGGAGAACTTCTCTACGCCGTTGACGACCCGACCATGGCGAGAACAATTGCGGACAAGAGAAAAGAAATGATCAGAGAAGAAGAACTCCGTGATCGCCACAAGGTAAGTCTCGATTATCTCTACGACCAAATTAAGGCAGGGGAACTTAAAGACCTTAATATCATAATCAAGGGTGACGTAAGAGGCTCCGTTGAAGCGCTTCAATCATCGCTTGAAAAGATTTCAAACGACGAAGTTGTCATAAAGACAATTCACACAGGTGTCGGTGGAATTAACGAATCCGACGTCATGCTTGCAAACGCTTCGGGCGCCGTTATCATCGGATTTAACGTAAGACCGAATCTTGCAGCAATTGACCTTGCAAAGGAACTCGAAGTTGATATAAGAACCTATAAAGTTATTTATGAAGTTATAGAAGACGTTGAAAACGCCGTCAAGGGTATGCTTAAGCCGGAAATCAAGGAAGAACTCCTTGGAAGAGCGGAAATTCGTGAGACATTTAAACTCCCGAACAACACTATTGTTGCAGGGGTTTATGTACAATCCGGAAAGATTCTTAGAAATGCACAAGTGCGTGTGTTGAGAGACGACGTTGTTATATTCGACGGAAATATTGCATCTTTAAAACGCTTCAAGGACGACGTTCGCGAAGTTCAAGCGGGCTATGAAGCCGGAATGAGCATAGAAAGATTCAACGACGTCAAAGTGGGTGACGTTTTCGAAGCATATCAAATGGTTGAGGTGCAAAATGGATAAAAGAAGACAGGAAAGAATAAATGCTGAAATTAAAAAGGTTATCGCCGAAGCTTTGAGGGATATGAAAGACCCGAATGTCTCGTCATTAACAAGCGTTACGGACGTTTCAGTCACAAGCGACTTATCTTTTTGCGACGTGAAATTCAGCGTTCTTGGAAATACAAAAGAAAAGAACAAAATTATTGAAACCTTGAAAAATGCGGAAGGTTATTTCAAGACCAAAATTGCAAAGTCGATTTCAATAAGACAAGTTCCGGAGCTTCGAATCGCACTCGACGACTCGATTGAATATGCGGACCACATAAACAGCATTTTAAAAACGCTAAATATCAAGCACAACGACGACAATCCGCTCGATGAAATCGAAGATTATTCGGATGGAGAAAAGTATCAGAATGACGATGAGTTTGGACGAGATTAAAAGATTTGAAAGTTATGCCGAAAAGTTTTCGGAAGCTATTAAAGATGCGAACAAGATTTGCATTTCGAGCCACGTATCCGTTGACGGCGACAATCTTGGAAGCATAACGGCGCTCTACAATTTTTTGAAGGATTTGGGAAAAGATGTCACGCTTTTAAAAAGTGACATCATCCCTAATCAATATAAATTTTTGCCGGGTCTTTCGGAGATTGTATCTCCGGAAGATTTTTCGGGCGAGTGCGACCTTTATTTTTCGATGGACTGCGCCGACTTGGAGAGACTGGGCGACAACAGAGACACGTTTTTAAATGCGAAAACGCGCGTCGTCATCGACCACCATATGACAAATGAGGGATATGGAAATATAAATTTTATCAAGCCGGAAATAAGCTCGACCTGCGAACTGCTTTCTGAGATTCTCTTTAGAACCGGTGAAACTCTCTCGAGTGACGTTGCGACTTGCCTTTTTACGGGGCTTTCGACGGACACGGGCCGCTTTCTTTATACAAATGTGAAAGCCGAGACTTTTAAAGTTGCGGAGAAACTTTTGTCGCTCGGAGCCGATATGAATTTGATAAATTTAAACATTTATCAATCGAAGCCGATAAGAAAGCTCAGAATCCTTGAAATCGGGCTTGAAAAAATGACTGAAGCGCTTGACGGAGCGCTCACATACACGGTTATAACGAGGGACGATATGGAAAAAGCGGGCGCTTTTATCTATGATCTCGACGAGATTATAAATTTTATAAGGGACACGGAAGGCGTTTTGGTTTCCTTTATCGTTAAGGAAGTTGAAGACGACGTTTACAAAGTTTCACTTCGCTCGAAAGGCGACCTCGATGTTTCAAAAGTCGCAACGGAGTTCGGAGGTGGCGGACACAAAAACGCTTCGGGACTGACATACAAGGGGAAAGTCGACGAACTTATAAATTCACTCACAGAGGCAATCAAAAATGAGCTTTAATCTTGACGGCATCCTTCTTGTGAACAAGAAAAAAGGCATGACGAGTTACGATGTGATTCGAAAGATTAAATTCGCATTTAAAGAGATGGACATAAAGACGAAAATCGGGCACTCGGGTACTTTGGACCCGTTTGCCGAAGGACTTCTTATCGTTCTCCTCGGAAAATACACGAGGATGAGCGATTATCTGATGGATCTCGAAAAAACTTACAGCGGCACATTTATTCAAGGAGTCGGCACGGACACGCTCGATATCGACGGAGAGATTATAGAACGCACAAAGACACTTTCTCCCGAACTTATTCTTTCAAATATCTCGAATTTTATCGGGGAGCAAATGCAAGTTCCGCCTTTTTACAGCGCGCTTAAACACAATGGAAAGAAGCTGTACGAATACGCAAGAAAGGGCGAGAACATCACGAAACCGCCGAGAAAGATTTTTGTCTATGACCTTTCTATAAAGAAAGAGTCGAGCGAAAGTTTTTCGTTTGTCACGCGCGTTTCAAAGGGAACCTATGTACGAAAACTCATTTACGATTACACGATGAGTTTGGGTGTCGCATCTTATCTCACGAGTTTAAAAAGAGAAAAGATGGGAGAATTTTCACTTGAGGACGCTCGAGTAATCGAGGAGATAACCCCCGAGAATATCGAGAAAAATCTCATGACGATTGACGACATTAATCTTCCGTACGAGCGTATAACTCTTTCCGAAAGAGAGCGTGAAAAGCTTTCGAACGGAATCAGAATTGATACGGAGCGAGATGGCATCGATGTGGCACTTCTCGAATCGGAGGGAACTGTCTTCGCATTTGGCGGAGTCAAGGACGGACAGATATACACAAGATTTTTTATTTGAGGTTAGAATATGAATGTAGCAACAATAGGTTATTTTGACGGTGTCCACATCGGACATCAAAGACTCATAAAAAAAGTAGTTGAAATGGCGGAGAAAGAACATTTAACTCCCGCCGTTTACACTTTCAATTCATTCGGAAACAGTGGAAAAACGAGTGAAAATATAATGACAAGAGGGGAGAAGGTTCGAGCTTTGAAAGAGCTCGGCGTGAAAAATATCAACACTCTTGTTTTTAGCAGTGTAAAAAATCAGTCGAAAGGAGAATTTCTCGAAAGACTAAAGGACGAATGTCACATTTTGGTTGTGGGCGAGGACTTCAGATTCGGAAAAAATCGCGAAGGCGACGTGAAATATCTTTTGATGAACCAGGACGAAAATTTTAAGGTCATCGTTATGGAAGATGTTATGATTGACGGCGAAAAAATTTCGAGCACTCTCATTAGAAATCTTATAAAAAACGGTGAACTAAAAAAAGCAAATTCTCTTCTTTACGAAAACTTTCGATTGGAAGGGGAAGTTGTTCACGGATTCGGTCGCGGAAAGACATTCGGATATAAAACCGCAAATCTTGAGCTTCCGAACAACCTCATAAGACCGAAATACGGAGTATATCTCTCGAAAGTGGAAGTCGACGACTTCTCGGGCTTCGGCATGACGATGATTGGCGTTGCCGAAACATTTGGAACGAGATTTTCATGCGAGACAAATATTTTCGATTTCGACAAGGAAATTTATGGAAGAAAGATGAAACTCGAACTTGTGGATTTCCTTCGTGAAAACGAGGCTATGGACTCGATTGAAAGCCTTAAGAAGCAACTTGCAAAAGATAAAAATAAATGTTTGAAAATTATTGAGGAAGACTTTACATTCTAGAATAAATGTGATATAATAAACGATGTACCCGAAACAAGGGATTTGGAAAAACCTCACCGATTGCTTTGTTTTGGGCGAATTAATATTTGGAGGTAAGAAAATGATTAAAAAAGAAAAGAAATCTGAAATCATCGAAAAGTATCAAAAACACGCAAATGACACAGGCTCAACAGCTGTGCAAATTGCAATTTTGTCAGAAAGAATCAACGAAATCAACGAACACTTGAAAAAGAACCCTAAGGACCACCACGGTCGTAGAGGACTTCTCATGATGGTTGGTAAGAGAAAAGGTTTGATGAAATATCTCGAAAGAACAAACCTCGATGAATACAGAGAACTAATCGCTGATCTAGGAATCAGAGGATAGTAAGAGAGAAACGGCGTTCCGATTGGGACGCTTTTTTGTTGCGGTTTTTTAGAAATTGAAAACCAAATTTAAATGAGTTCAAAAGTAATTGCAATCCGCCGACTGCGAAAAGAAGTGCGATTCACATATAATAAAACCGGATACTATAAAAACCGAATTAATTACATATAAAGCACAAAAAAACACACCCCGAAGGGTGTGCATATTTTAATATTATTGTTTTGCGATAGCTTTTACAACTGCATCGAGGCTCATGCCTTTTGTCAGTTTGAACTCACCGCTCTTCAGTTTTCTATCAAGTCCGAGTTCAACAGCTTTTTTTACAAAAGCTTCACTCGATTCAACGATTCCGTTGTCGGCAAGGATTTGTCCGGTTGCTCCCGGAAGGGTGCCTGCCGGAATGTTTATTGTGACTTCGCCGCCCGTATTTTCAGCAGGTTTTGTATCAGTTTCAACAGTTGTTTCGTTTTCCGTCGTTTCTGTGTCGGTTGTTTCAGTTTCAGTCGGTTGTTCCGTTTCTGTTGTACCGTTTTCATCGGTGTTTTCAGCGTCGGTATTTTCGTCTGTTGTAACTTCGGTTTCGTTTGGATTTTCTGTATTTTCTGTGTTTTCTGATTGTTCTTTATCTATTTTGTCGACTTCCGAGATATCTTTTGTAACGGTATCGCTTTCAGTCGGTTTAACATCTTCCTCAGTGTTATTTTCGACGATTTCATTGTCGTCTGTGGCGCTCTTGTTGAAGAGCATTTCAAATTTCCAACCCAATATGATTACAACGCCGATTATAATGACAAGCATTACAAGATAATCAATGGCATTGTAAAAAAGGTCTTTAGTTTTGTCTTTTTTAGTCATTTCTTCACCTCATTGATTAAATTCCATAAATCTAATATAATAATATTATAACACGAATCACAAAAGAATGGAAGAGATATATGATAAATATTAAAATAAAAGAAAATGATGCGAATCAAAGAGTGGACAGATTTTTGCAAAAGCTTATGCCGAATGCTGGCAAAAATTTCCTCATGCGAATGCTCAGAGAGAAAAAGATAAAAGTTAATAAAAAGAAATGCGAGCCTTCATATCTTCTGTCGGAGGGTGACGATGTTACGATTTATTTCAGCGACGAGACTTTCAAGAAATTTTCGAAGGGGAGACGCGAGGTATTTAATAAAACGAAAATAGAGATTGTTTATGAGGACGAGAATGTTTTGATTGTGGACAAGCCGGCTGGACTTCTTTGCCACGTTTCAAACAATTTAAAGGAGCCGAATGTGGTCGACGGGGTAATAAATTATCTGCGCGAAAACGGCGAGTACAATCCGCGCGACGAGCATTCTTTTGTGCCGGCAATTTCAAATAGACTCGACAGAAATACTGCGGGGCTTGTTATTGCCGCAAAGAATGCAAACGCTTTGAGGACTGTGAATGAGCTTATAAAGAATCGCGAAATTAAAAAACTCTATCACGCGATTGTGCGCGGAAAGATAGATTTTAACGGCACTATGAAGAATTCGTTCGAGAAAAATGAAAATAAAAATATGGTGAAGCTATCAAATGACGGCGACAAGAGTATGGAGTCGGTCATAACGACAATTGAGAGCGCCGACGATTTTTCACTTGTAAAGATTGAGCTTATAACCGGGCGCACGCACCAAATAAGGTTGCAGCTGAAGCTTTTAAAGCACCCGATTATCGGCGACAACAAATACGGCGACATCACTTTTAACAATTCATTAAATATAAAGGACAAAAATCACCAAAGACTTGTTGCAGGGGAGCTCGTCTTCCCCGAACTATCCGGCGATTTGGAGTCGCTTTCAAAAAAGAGTTTCAAGTCGAAGTATTTGGATGAACTTTTTAATGATTATAGGAGTTTGACGGATGAATAGGATTTGTAAATTGTTTATTATGAGCGTATTTTTAATGTGCGCTTTCGGATGCAAAAAGAACAGCGGAGCGAATATGAAGAAGATTGTGCTCGATTCTGAGAGAAATGCGACTTCAAAAGAGGTTGAGGTTGCAAAAAAAGATGTGACAAAAGACGAAGTTCAAGAAAAAAACATCGAAGAAAAGCTTGACAATTATATAAAAACCGTGGACAAGAGAGCGAAAGTGGAAGAGCTTATTTGCTCCGGAATTTACGGCACAGAATATGACAAAAAGATGGAGGACTTTTTAAAGGCGAAAAAACCTGGTTCAATAATTCTTTTTAAGCGAAATATTTCGAGCGACAAACAGCTCAAAGCACTTGTTTTGGACATAAGGGCGCTCTATAAAAATATGAATGTGCACGAGCCGTTTATTTTTGTCGACCAGGAGGGCGGACGTGTGGACCGTTTGAAGTCTGTTTTCGGCAAGACAAATTCACCGAGTTGGTATTTTAAAAACAAGCCGGCGACGGAGTATGGAAAGAGAATCACGAATGCGCTCAATCATTTTAATTTAAACGGCGGTTTTTCACCGGTTCTCGATGCGCAAAAGCCGGGGAACGGAATTATCGGCGACAGAGCTTTTTCTGATGACTACGAAGCAGTCGCAAAGTATGCGAGAGATGCGATCAAGTATATGAACAAAAACGATATTGTGAGCCTTGGGAAACATTTTCCGGGACACGGTGCAACACATGTCGATTCACACGAGACTTTGCCTGTGATAAATAAATCGTACGATGAGATGAAAAAGTTGGATTTAATTCCATTTGCAAAGAATTTCGACATTCTTCGAGGAGTTATGGTTGCACACATTTTGGTGCCGAAAGTCGACGAGATGCCGTCGAGTCTTTCGAAAGTTTGGATGGACAAGATTCGGAATGAATTTCATTTTGACGGGCTCATTTTTTCGGACGACCTCACTATGGGGGCGCTCGATTCGTATGGCGATTTGAAGTCGAGGGCGAGGAAATTTGTAGAAGCGGGCGGAGATATTCCACTCGTTTGCCACAAGAATGAAGAGATGGAAGGCGTTATTTCTGAACTTTTAAAGGTCGACGACAAACGAATCGACGAAGCGTATAAGCGAATTTTAAAAGCGAAATTGGAGATTGGACTTATTTCTGAAATAAAATAATTCTATATGACTTCATTTCGATAAAATGTTGATTTAACTACAAGTTTTGGGGTATACTAGTATTAAGAAAGGTTATTGAGGTGTTATTATGTTGAAAATTTTGGTGGTAGAAGATGAAACAGCGATAAGAAGATTTATTAAGATAAATCTTGAAAGACAAGGATTTGAAGTTTTGGACGTGGAAAGCGGAGAAGAAGGACTCGACGCATTTGCCGATTTTAATCCGGACATTGCGCTTTTGGACGTCATGCTTCCGGGCATTTCGGGGCTCGAGGTTGCAAAGAGAATAAGAGAGCTCGACAACAATGTCGGAATCATTATGCTCACTGCAAAGAGCCAAGATGTAGACAAGATTTTGGGACTGGAAAGCGGCGCCGACGACTATATGACAAAGCCGTTCAATCCGACTGAGCTCATTTTGAGAATAAAGAGTCTTGCAAGAAGGGTTGAAATAAAGGATGTGCCGGACACGCTCGAAGACGATGTGTTTAAGCTCGACCAAAACACGAGACAATTTTTCAAAAACGGCATTTATGTCGAACTCACACCGACCGAATTCGCAATTATGGATCTCTTTATGAGAAATCCGCACAAGGCGTTTTCAAGAGACGAACTTCTAGATTTGATTTGGGGCAGAGATTTTGTCGGCGATTCGAAGATAATAGACGTCAATATCAGACGTATCCGCTCGAAGATTGAAGACGACGCCTCCGAGCCGCAATATATCAACACTGTATGGGGGCTTGGCTACAGATACAGATAATTACAGGTACAAGAATGAAAAAAAGCTTTAGATTTTATCTCACTTTAAATTTAACAATTATTATAATTGCTACAATTTTAATTTTGGAAATTGCTGTTATTTTTAGTGTAAAAAATTATTTTTACAAAGACGCAACTTCAAAATTGAAATCACAAGCTGAGCTGAATCTGGGCTATTTATACAGATATATAGATTTTTCAAAAGGCATCAGAAACGTTGTTTTGGACGATGCCTTCACTTTTTTTCAATACAATACGGGGCATTTGGAGCTGTTGGACGAAGAGGGAAATCTTCTTTTAAGCACCATCGGCCTCACAAATACTTACTTAAACAATACTAATATTTTGACCGGAATAAAGGAAAGCGGTTACTACACGTCGATTGATAAATTTTCATTCAGCGATTCGAAAATTGTGAGCGTGGCTCTTCCGATAACTTATCAGAACAAAATGATTGGAATCGCTGTTTTTCAATCAAGTCTGAAGGAAGCGGACGAGTCTATTTTTAATGTCGTTAAACTCATTATCACAATCGGTGTAGTCGTCGCTGTTATTGCGGTCATTGTTTCATTTATAGCAAGCGATATGATAGTTAAGCCGATTTACAGGCTTAAAAAATACTCGGACGAGCTTGCAAAGGGAAATTACAACTACAAATACGAGCCGCAAGGTCCGCTTGAAACCGTGAAACTCGGGGAAAGTATGAATTATATGCGAGACGAGGTCTTAAAGCGCGACGCGGTCAAGAACGAATTTATTGCAAATGTGAGCCACGAGCTTAAAACGCCTTTAACTTCAATCAAAGGTTGGGCATATACTTTGAAGGAGGACCCGTCCGACGAGGAACTTTTGAGAGACGGGCTTGAAATTATCGAGCAGGAAAGCGACAGACTCGCTCAAATGGTTAACGACCTCTTGGATTTCAGCAGACTTTTAAATAAAAAGGTCAAACTCGAAAAGAGACAGATTGATATGGTGGACTTTTTGGGAGCTCTCGAGAAGCAGTTTAAGCCACGTGCAATTGCGGAGAACAAAAACTTTTATATAAAGTCGAATGTCAAGAGTTTGAAATATTCAAACGACCCTGACAAGCTTAGACAGGTTTTTATAAATCTTCTTGACAATGCTTTTAAATTCACATCAGAAAACGGCACGATAAAAATCGATTTAAAGGATATGGGCGAAGAGTTCGTTGTGTCCGTTGTTGACGACGGCGACGGCATTCCTGAAAAAGACCGAGAACATGTTTTTGAAAAATTCTACAGAGGAACCTCGAAAAAAAGCCACACAGGAATCGGGCTCTCGATTGTATATCAAATTGTCAAGCTCTCCGGCGGCGACATAAAACTTGTGAGTGAAGTGGGCGAGGGGACGAGCTTTATCATAACTCTTCCGAAAGAATTCGAGGAGGAGCACGTCGATGAAAAATAGATTATTGTTTTTCGTTATATTAATTTCTCTTTTTTCGGTAGGTTGCAAGATAAAACCGGATGAACAGAGCGACATAACAAACAATGTTTTTCCAATAAGAGGAAAATATACGGTCATAAATAAGTTCAATCAAAACGGTGAGAAAATCAGATTTCAAAATAAAAATATGATTTTCTTTAAAGACCGCGCCTTCATTTCCGGAAAAGACTATACGAATGTTCGCTATATGACGAAGATGGTGAATCTTAAGGACTATCTCGTAAACAATTACAATTTAAACAATATGCGCGAATACGACAGACAAGACGACATTGTGGTTTTAAGTGTTTATTCGGGCGAAGACTTCGTCTGTGACATTGCGATTATGGAGGACACAAAGATTCTTGTGAATGAGAATTACAGCCTCTATGAAGCGCAATACGATGGAAAAGTTGACGAGAATGATTACAATTTCATTGTGAGCAAGCGAAAAATCGAAAGAAATGCGGAGCCAAGTGAAACTTTTAAACCGACAGCGCTCTTTTTGGGGCTTCGCGATGATGACGGTGAAGAGCCGTCATATTACACGTTTTTTGTGTACAGAGACAGCGCCGGTGTGCAAGTCTACAAGACGGAGGGGATTTATCTTCCTAAAAATACCGGATATTTGAATATTGACATAAAAAAAGAACCTGTGGGCGGTGTGCTTACAAATCCGATAACGGCGACTTTTAAAAAGCATTTTGAAGACTTCGACACAAATGTTTCTGCTAATCTTGAAAGTGACAAAACGAAGTTTTATGGAAAGAAAAAAATCAAGATAAATTATGTAAATCCGCAATTTCTCTCATACACATACGAGACTTTAAACTACGGCAGGGAGGATTTCAAGGACAGTATCTCAATACTTCCGATTGAGTCCTCGAGCGTTAAAAGTCCGATAACTTTGGATCAAGTTTATCAAAAAGATTCGCTCGAAGTTATTAAGGACGACATAAACAATGTACTCTACAGCGAGCTATATTTCGACAAACGCAATATGGGAATTATAAGGAGAAACGGATATTGGGTTATGATTGTGCGGATGTTTGACAAGACAGACGGTGTTATAAAAAACGTTGACATTTCATTAAGAGACGTAAATGCCGGCATTCTCCTTAACGAAGACAAGCAGTCGATTTCTATCAAGGATATAAACAATTTGTTTTCGAACGTGCGCGATTTTACGACTAGTTCAATCAGAAATCTTGCGGTTGTAAAGACCACAAATTCATTTAAAATTGTAAATTTTAAAAATGTACATCTCGACGTTTCGGACATTTTAACCATAGAAACAAAGGATGCGTCGATGTATATGAATATGTGGTCATACGGCTCCGAGGCTGAATCACATTTCTCAAATGTTAAGAAATCGGAGATGTGGCACCGCTTTTTCTAGAATGTATTGATTTTAACTAAAATATTATGTATAATTAATTTGGAGTTGATTTAGATGGAACTTTTAGATAAGGTTCTCGATGAGTTGGGACCGTATCTTAGACTTGAACAATATTCGCTGTTGTATTTTGTGTTAATCGCAATTGCGGTCATAATACTTCACATGTTGTTCTCGAGATTAAGATTTGTAAAATATTTACCTGGAGTTGCACTCATTATATATGCACTCATAAGGTTGTTTTTAAATAAAAACGGGGGATTTTTAAAGAGTTCTCCCGAGGATTTGAGAGTTGCTGTTTTGACCGGCGCGTGCGGACTTGTGAGCATATTTTTTGCTCGCATTCTTGCAATTATGTACAAAAATAAGGACAGAAAAAGGCGACCGCTCACCGAAGAAGAAAAGCGTATAAGGATGGAAAAAAGAAAAAGAAGAGAAGCAAGAATGAGGCGAGAAGCTCTGAAGAATGAAATCGCCAATATGGAAAACCCGAAAAATTAGAACTTGGCTGAATCTTTTTTTGAAAATTTTTTGATAGGCTGAGCGATATTTTTTATCGCTCTTTTTCAATATCAAAATCATTTATCAGTTTCAGTTTTTTCTGTTTTGTGAGTTTTTTTATCGCACACTCACGCTTCAAAGCTTCGCTCATTGTGTAGCCGGTTTCAAAGTAGACAAGCTCGACCGGGGTTCTTCCACGCGTGTATTTGGCACCGTTTTTCTCATTGTGCGCTTTGACGCGTTTTTCGATATCGTTTGTCATGCCGCAATAGAGGGTGTTGTCGGCGCATTTTAAAATATAGACTTTGAAATCTTTGGAATCTCGATTATCTGTTTTCATCGATATAGTCCTCGAGCGCATTTTTTGCACTGCTATAGTCGTAGCCTCTTGAGACAAGATGGTTTATGACCTTTTGTTTGTTTTTAAAATCCTCAAGATTGAGACCCTTTGCTTTTTTCTCAGTTTGCGCATAGAGATTTCTCTTTATAATCTCTTCGTTGTCCATAAGAGCAAAGTCGACGGCTTCACCTGAAATCCCTTTTTCCTTCAGTTTGAAAATAATTTTATTGGGACCCCATTTGTTTATAAGAAGATGGTCGGATACATATGCGTTTATATAGTCCACATCGTTTAAATAGCCCACTTCTTTGGCGTAATTTATGGCTTCCTCGATTTCAGATTCACTATATTCTTTTTCCCTCAAATATTTAATTGTTTCCGCCTCTGTTCTAGTGTTTTTAAGAAATATGAGACAACTTTCAGTACATGTGTATTTCATTTTATCACCTCGTAAAGGAGTTTTTATGGATTATTTTGCAATAATAAGCACAATTTTAAAATATATTTTTGTAGTTATCGTATTTTTGTTCACCACAAACATCCTCAAGGATATTTTATACTATATTAAAAAAGAAAGCAAAGAGAAAGTTGCGATTTTAAGATTTGGAGGAGAGGGCAGCGACAAAATTGCGATTATACGTGACAACATATCCGTCGGTCGCGCGGCTGAAAACGACGTCACAATTAAAGATGACTCGATTTCAAAAAGACAGTTTCACATAAAAAAGACAAATAAAGGATACAATCTCATCGATTTGAAAAGTGCAAACGGCACATATGTAAACAACGAACGCGTGAAGAACGTAATATTAAAGAACAAAGACGTTATAAGAATCGGCGACGAAGTGATTATTTTTGAGGAGAGAATTCGAAATGTCAAGTAAGAAAAAATCCTATTTCTATATACTTCTCTTCCAACTTTTGGGCGCCGCATTGATGTTTCTTTTTAAAGCGGAGGACGAGGTCACGACAAAGTCTCTCATTGCAATTTCATCGGTTCTCGTCGTCGGATTTGTAAATGTATGGCTCAATAAAAGACTCATCGGATATGATTTGTTTTATGTCTTGGTTTCAATGCTCTTCAGCATCGGCACGCTTGAGATTTTCAGACTGAATTCCGAATATGGCGTGAAACAGATGATTTGGTTTTTAGTCGGCGTCGTCTTTATGTATGTGGCTTATATGATTATAAAAAACACCGACTTTCACGAGTATTTCTTTTATATTTTCGTCGGAGCGATTTATATCTTATTTTTATACACGATCCTTTTCGGAATAAACAGATACGGCGCACGAAATTGGGTAAGCATCTTTGGGCACCTTTTTCAACCTGTTGAACTCATAAAACTGTTATTTATTTTTCAACTTGCAACCCTTGAAAATTCGTCTCTCACAAAAGTGAAACACTATAAACTTATAAACGAAGCGATTGCTTTTTCATATTTCGGGTTTCTCTTTCTTCAAAGGGACCTCGGAAGTGCGCTACTCCTATTTATAATTTATATCAGCTATCTCTATGTCTTTGAGAGCGAGAGAAAATATTTTGCAGTCACACTCATAATGTTTTTAGCTTTTGCGGTCATCGGATTTTTGGTGCTTCCGCATGTGCGAGTGAGATTTAAGGTTTGGACAAATCCTTTCAAATATTTCGACAAAAAAGGATACCAAATCGTCACAGCTCTTACCGCAATTGCAAACGGCGGGCTCTTCGGAACGGGCATAGGTCTCGGAATTCCAAACATAATTCCCGTAAATATTTCGGATATGATTTTGGCTGCAATCGGCGAAGAGATGGGCGCAATAATGCTATTAAATATTTTAATAATCTACGTCATATTTTTCTCATACAGCTTGAAACTTGCGAAATATGTGGACCACAAATACTATAAAAAGCTGGCAGTTTTGATTCCGATTTCAATTGTTTCACAGTTTTTTGTAATTTTTATGGGAACTTTAAATATGATTCCGCTTACGGGAGTTACGGCTCCTTTTATTTCGTACGGCGGTAGTTCAATGCTTTCGGCATTTATGATGCTGGGAGTATTGCAAGCGGCTTTAAGAAAAAATGTCTAGATGAGAATTGAGGTTTTAAATGGAAAACAATCCGAATAAAAAAGTGAATAATTTGATGTATGCGGTTGTTTTTATAGCGTTTATTTCAACAATTGCAATTCTTTTAATCTCCTCCGTCGGCGCAAAATATCTCGTGGACTCGAAGTATGACTCGCGTTCGAACCGTCTCGTTGCCACCGTTCAAAGGGGAAGTATTTTAGACAGAAACCATGAAGTTTTAACATACAGTGAAAAGAATGACGAAGGATATACAAGAATTTCAAAATATCCGGGACTTTTTTCACATGTCATCGGCTATATGGATAAAAAATACGGAATGACGGGACTCGAGTCGACTTACAATCCTGAGCTTATGGGTCGAGGAAATGCCTCGTTTATGACAAAGACGAAAAATATAATCATGAACGAAAAGACGGGAGACAATCTCGTTTTATCGCTCGATTTAAAACTTCAACAAAAGGCGCAGGCGCTTCTTCAAGGCTACAACGGCGCTATTGTCGTTTCAAACCCGAAGACGGGCGAGATTCTTGCAAGCTACTCAAATCCAACATACGATGAAAGAAGACTCGAGGAATTTATAAACAACGAAAATGAAAGCTCGATGTTAAATCGTGTGCAGTTCGGAAAATATTCGCCCGGCTCCGTCATGAAAATTTTGACGAGTGTAAATCTTTTGGAAAACGGTTTTAGGGAAGAATACGAGGACACAGGCTCGATTGAAATCGGAGACGCAAAAATTGCAAACTACAACAATATGAGATACGGGACGGTCGATATGAAAAAAGCATTTGCCCATTCATTGAACACATATTTTGTTTGGGCGAATTTGAAACATTTGGACAGTTTTAAAAATCTCGTCGACTCTGTAAATGATACAGTATTAAAAAATTCCATCGTTCCGATGGCTCCGATTGATTTAAATCTTTCGGAAGACGAGTTTTCGAATGCGCTCCTTGGAATCGGACAGGGGAAAGTCACACTCTCTCCGATGATTTTAAATGTTATAACAGAGAGTATATACAACGGCGGATATTTTTACACACCGCGATATGTAAACTCGTTTGAAACGGCGGATGTCAAAACAAATAAAAAGCTTTTCTCCAAAAAAGTCACAATGCCTTTTAGCGAGCAATCTGCAAATGAAGTGAAAGAGTATATGAAAGAGGTTGTTGCGACCGGAACTGCGAGCGGCTTCGGACTTCAAAACGCCGGAGGAAAAACCGGAACTGCGGAACTCGGAAACGGAAAATACAACTATTTCTTCACAGGTTTTTATGAAAATGAAGAAAATTCAAAATGTATTACGATTGTACTGGAAAATTGTTCAAATATTGGGTATAATAGAACTGTAGAGATATTCAAAAAATTGTTAACGGATTAACCAAGTGTTGTCCTTAACAAAATATATTTAGGAGGTATTAGAATGTTAGTTAAAAATCATATTTTACCAAAGAACTTGCTTACACTTCTTTCTGTTGAAGACACTGTAAAGACTGCGCTTGATAAAATGGAAGAAGGGGACTTTTTAAGTTTACCGGTTGTTGAAGGCGATAAATTTGTGGGCTATATAATGAAGGCTGAAATTTATGAAAAGTTCTATCACGAAGGAGATTGCAACAGAGAAGAATTTGAAAAGCAATCGATTGAAAAATTCGTCGAAACCGGAATCAAGGCTCTTGACCCGAACGACGGAATAGACGAAGCAAGTATCGCGATTGAAAAATTGAATATTCCGTTCTTGCCGGCGATTGACGCTGACGGAAATTTCCTCGGAATTTTGACACATGCTTCGATTTTTAAAGCATTCTCGGATCTTTTCAACCTCGGAAAAGGCAGACAACTCGTCGTCTATATCTTCAACATTCCTGGACAACTTTCAAGACTCTTAAATGTCTTTAGAAAAGAAGGAATAAACGTTCCGTCAATGGTCGTTATGGACGCAAAAGTTATGGGAATTTTGAAAGTTCAATGCAGAGTAGAGGTTGCTTCAAACGAAGAATTTGAAGAACTTATTTCAAAAGTTGAAAAAGAAGGATTCAAAACCGGAGAATTATAAAAAATTTAAACTCTTCGCATTTGTTGCGGGGAGTTTTTTTGTGCCCGATTCCTTGCGATTTATTACATATTTTGATATAATGATTATGGAGGAGATTTTTTGCGAATTTTAGGATTGGATCCGGGACTTGCTATTTTAGGTTTCGGAATAATAGATACAAACGGAAACAAGTTCAAGCTTGTTGACTACGGCATTATAAACACTGAACCCGACCTCACATTTCCGGAAAGACTGAAGCTTTTGTATGACGATTTGGACTTTCTCATAAAGAGATATCAGCCGGACGAGGTTTCGATTGAAGAACTTTTCTTCTACAAAAATGTCACGACTGCAATCAAAGTTGCACAAGCGCGCGGAGTTCAAGTTCTTTGCTGTTTAAACAATGAACTTCCAATCTATGAATACACTCCTCTTCAAGTAAAACAGGGAATAACGGGCTATGGACGTGCAAACAAAAGAGATATACAGGAATGTGTGAAATCTTTTTTGAATATGAAGGAAATTCCAAAGCCTGACGACGCAGCGGATGCATTGGCTCTTGCAATATGCCATTCATTCACAGGCAGATTTAAAGATGAATTTAGGTTGAAATAGATATGTATGAATATTTTGAAGGTAAAATTGTAGATTTTTACGACAGCTATCTTGTCGTCGATATTGCAGGTATAGGATATCGCTTGGAGGCGCCTAAAAATATTTTATCGCAAGTTAGAATCGGCGAAGAAAAAGTGATTTATGCGGAGCAGGTCGTGAGCGAGAACAGAATTTCAGTCTACGGTTTTGCAACTAAAGAAGATAGAGAGATGTTTAATATTTTAAGGACTGTACCGAAAATCGGACCGAAAACCGCAATCGGAATTTTGGGCAGTGTGACTTTGTCGAAGCTTGTAGCTTCAATTGTTTCGGAGGACAAGGCGACCTTGACGAAACTTCCGGGAATAGGAGCAAAAAGCGCCGAAAGACTCATTATCGACATGAAGGACAAGGTTAAGGATTTCGAATTTGCAATCGAAGACATCGACGAACAGCCGAAGAGTTCACTCCACAGCGAGCTTGTCGAAGCACTCACACAATTCGGCTACAACAGATTTGAAATCGAGAAAAAAATTGCGCATATCGACTTTGAAGGTATGACGATTGACGAAGCGCTCAAATTTGCGCTTAAGAATATGAACTAAAGGAAGATTTGATGGAAAACGAGAGAATAATCTCGAGCAATCTCAGAGACGGCGAGGATTTATTTGATAACTCTTTGCGTCCGAGATGGCTCAGTGAATATATCGGACAATATAAGGCAAAGGACAAGTTAAAGATTTTTATCGACTCCGCCAAAATAAGAAAGGACACGCTCGACCACGTGCTTCTCTATGGACCGCCGGGACTTGGAAAAACAACGCTTGCAAATATTATCGCAAACGAACTCGGTGTAAATATAAAGGTCACGTCGGGTCCGGCAATTGAAAGGCCGGGCGATTTGGCAAGCATTATGACAAATCTCGAGAGAGGCGATGTGCTTTTTATTGACGAAATACACAGAATTTCAAGAAATGTTGAAGAAATTTTGTATCCGGCGATGGAGGACTATTGTCTGGACGTTATGATTGGAAAGGGACCGACTGCAAGAAGTGTGAGACTCGACCTTGAAAAGTTTACTCTGATCGGAGCGACCACACGTGCGGGTCTTTTGAGTTCACCGTTTCGCGACAGATTCGGAGTTCATCTAAATCTCGAACTATACGATGAAAAGAGCCTTACGGAAATTATAAAAAGAAGCGCAAAGATTTTGGATGTCTACATCGACGACGAAGGGGCAATCGAGATTGCAAAGCGTTCGCGCGGCACTCCGAGAATTGCAAACAGACTACTAAAACGTGTCCGCGACTATGCGGTTGTCATGGGAAGCGGAGAGATAGATTATAAAATGGCGAAAAAAGGACTCGATATCCTTGAGGTTGACGAGCTTGGTCTCGACAAAACAGACAGAAAGATAATAAGAACTCTTCTTGTCACATTTAAGGGAAGACCTGTCGGTATAGACACATTGAGCGCCGCAAGCGGGGAAGAAAAGGGGACTATCGAAGACGTATACGAGCCATATCTCATGCAAATAGGATTTATTGTACGCACGCCGAGGGGAAGAATCGCAACTGAAAAAGCGGCTCTTCACATCGGAGAGCCATATATGGAGGGTTAAATGAAAAGAGTATTATTATTTTTAACAATTTTAATCTCGCTTATGACAATTTCAACAAGTGCAAAAAGCGATGATTTGACTATAAATATAAAAATAAAATCATCAAGTGAAGGATACGACTTGACGTCTGAAGACGGTTTTGAACTCGTGACCGAAGGAAAGACTGTGCTTCCGATTCCGTCAAAAAATATCCATCTCTATTATGAAAACGGTCTTATGATAAAGACGGATTCCGGTTTTTACGGTCCATATGAAAACAGTATGGTCGCTTCAAAAAACAATATCACAGCAGTCGGAAACAGAAAATACAACGGGAGCTTTTATTTGGACACTGTAAACAAGGCTCTCATAAACAATGTAAGTCTTGAAGAATACATTTATTCCGTTGTTTCAAGCGAAATGGGCTCAAGTTTTGAAATGGACGCCCTCAAATCACAAGCTGTTGCTGCAAGAAGCTATGCAATTTCTAATTTAAAGAAATATATAAAGCACGGCTACAATCTCACAAACGATATTTACAGCCAAGTTTATCTTGGCGTAAACAATGTGAACGATAAAATTAGGAAAGCTGTGGATGAAACAAAGGGTCTTGTTGCGTTTTTTAACGGCGAAGTTATCAATGCGACATATTCTTCATCAAACGGCGGAGTTATCGCTTCGAGCGAAGAGGTTTGGGGAAACAAATACCCGTATCTTGTCGTTAAGTCCGACCCATACAGCACGAACACACCGAATGTGGATTGGAAAGTCGAAGTTACTAGAGATAATCTCGACGAGATTCTTGCGCAAAAAACAAACAAACGCAATTTTACGGGTTTAAAGCTTCAAAAGAACAGTTTGGGACGTGTAAACAACGTCATCGTGTCTTATAACGACGGAGATGTGAAACTTTCCGCAAATAAATTCAGACTTCTTTTCGGCTCTTCAAAATTTAGAAGCACGCTTTTTGATGTGAATAAGAAAGTTGAAAGTGTAAATAGAAAACCGATGCCGTTGAAAGAGAAAGCCATTGTGGTTGCAAGCACTCCGGGACCAAATGAAGGTGTGGTTTTTGACATTGTAAAACTCACGGACGAGGAGATGAATAAAATTTCGAAAGTTCAAAATCTCGGAATTTCAGCACCGAATTCTGCTGAAGCAGGCGGACAAAATATTATTGAAACCGCAGTCGATTTTTCCGATAAATATGTTTTTTACGGTAAAGGTTTCGGTCACAGCGTTGGACTTTCGCAATTCGGAGCAAATGAAATGGCAAAACAAGGGTTCAAATATTTGGATATATTAAATTTTTATTATCCTGGAATCGAGGTAAAAGTATTAAATGATTAGAGTTGATGATTACGATTTTGATTTACCTGAAGAATTAATTGCACAAACACCTTTGAAAGAACGCGATAAATCAAGATTGATGGTGGTTGATAAAAAGGGAAGCGAACCGAAAGACTATGTTTTTTCAGATTTGGTTGACCTTTTGGACGAAGGTGACGTGCTTGTCTTTAATGATTCGAGAGTTATCCCGGCAAGGCTTTACGGTCACAGAAAGGACAAGGAAGAAAAAGTTGAGTTTTTGCTTTTAAAAGAGCTCGGTGACGACAGATGGCAATGTCTTTCAAAGCCTGGCAAAAAGGCAAAAGTCGGCACCGAATTTTTCTTTGGAGATGAACTTTCACTCGTGGTTGACGAAATCGATGAAGAGGGGCTTCGCTATGTAACGCTTAAATATGACGGAATTTTGTATGAAATTTTGGATAGACTTGGCACAATGCCTCTTCCGCCGTATATTCATGAAAAACTTGAAGACCAGGAAATGTATCAAACGGTCTATGCAAAGGACCCGGGTAGCGCTGCTGCACCGACGGCAGGTCTACACTTTACGGATGAGCTTTTGGAAAAGCTTAAGGACAAGGGAGTCGAGGAGCTTTTTATAACTTTAAACGTCGGGCTCGGCACCTTTAGACCGGTCACATCCGAGTTTATCGAAGACCACAAGATGCACGAAGAGTTATATACGGTAAGCGAAGAAGTCGCCGAAAAAATAAATGCTGCAAAGAAAGCAGGCAAAAAAGTTGTTGCTGTCGGAACAACTACAATAAGGACGCTTGAAAGCGCTGCGGATGAAAACGGAGAAGTGAGAGCGGGGAGCAGATGGACAAATATTTTTATTTATCCGGGCTATAAATTCAAAGTTGTGGATAAGCTTATCACGAATTTTCACTTGCCTAAGAGCACGCTTCTTATGCTTATTTCAGCGATTATGGGACGAGAAAATGCGCTTCACGCATATAAAGTTGCAGTCGAACGAAGATATAGATTCTTCAGTTTCGGTGATGCGATGTTTATAGAATAATGGAGAATTTATGAGTTTTGAGTTTGAAGTAATAAAAAAAGACGATAGAACAAAGGCGAGGGTAGGGGTATTAAAAACTCCGCACGGAGATATACCAACCCCTATTTTTATGCCCGTTGGAACGAGAGCGACGGTTAAAACCCTTTCGAATGATGAACTTTTGGATTTAAACACAAAGATAATTCTTTCGAACACATACCATCTCTTTTTGCGTCCGGGGGACGAATTAATAAAAAAAGCCGGTGGGCTTCACAAATTTATGAATTGGAATCTACCGATTTTGACGGACTCCGGCGGATTTCAGGTGTTAAGTTTGACTGAAAACAGACAGATTACTGAAGAGGGTGTTCATTTCAGGTCGCACATCGACGGCTCGAAAGTTTTTCTCTCTCCCGAAAAATCCATTTCTGTTCAAGAAAATCTCGGCTCCGACATAATGATGGCGTTTGACGAATGCGCCCCATATCCGGCGGACTACGACTATATCAAGCATTCCATGGAAAGAACCTTGAGATGGCTTGAGAGATGCATAAATGCGAAAACGAGGGAAGATCAGGCTCTTTTCGGTATAGTTCAAGGTGGAATGTACAAGGATTTGAGAAAGCTTTCGGCAATTGAAACCTGCAAATTTGATTTGAAAGGCTATGCGGTCGGGGGGCTTAGCGTTGGAGAACCGATTGAAGTTTTAAAGGAAATGCTAGACACATGTAGCGATTATATGCCTGAGGATAAACCGAGATACCACATGGGGGTAGGTTCACCGGATTATCTTTTCGAATCAGTCGAAAGGGGAATCGATATGGCGGACTGCGTTCTGCCGACAAGAATTGCAAGAAACGGTGCAGCATTTACAAAGTTCGGCAGGATAAATCTGAAGAATGCAAAATACACCGAAGATTTTACACCGATTGAAGAAGACTGCGACTGTTATGCATGCAAAAATCACACAAAGGCTTATATAAGACATCTCGTTATGAACGGGGAAATTTTGGGCGGAAGACTTTTAAGTCTCCACAATGTCAGATTCCTTTTAAAGTTGATGGAAAATATAAGAAAGAGTGTGATTGATGGAAATTTCTTAGAATATAAAGAGGAATTTTATAAAAATTATGGTTATTTGGATTAACTATTGATTTTTTTAGTTTTTTATTATATAATTACCATAAGTGAGGTGAAGAAATGTTCGGAGCTACAACAGCAAATCCAACTATGAGCCCAATTGTATCTCTTTTACCTATGGTTGTTGTTTTAGGTTTTTTCTATTTATTTGTGATTAGACCGCAACAAAAAAGGGACAAAGAGGTTCAAGCAATGAGAGCATCTCTCAAACCGGGAGACAGCATTATCACAATTGCAGGAACGATGGGCAAGATTTTACAAGTTAAAGATGACATTGTTGTTATTGAAGTGGGAACTCTTAAAAACCAAGTTGAGATTCTAAAATCATCAGTTGCAACAATTTCAAAGAAAAAAGACGTCAAAGACGCAAAAGTAGACACTATTTAATTCGGAGGTAAAAAAATGAAACTTATTAAAACATTGACAAAGAAAAACATAAAAGACACATTATGTCACGGCGGATGCGGCGAATGCCAAACTTCATGCCAATCAGCATGCAAAACCAGTTGCACAGTCGGAAACCAAAAGTGCGAAAATCCACAAAATAAATAAGTGGTGGTAATATCCACTACTTTTTTTTGGAGAAAATATAATGGAGAATAGAATCCATAAATTTCATCTTAACGGCGTATATTGTATAATTGATATAAACTCGGGCAGTGTCCACGTTGTCGAAAAAATTATTTATGATATTATAGATGATTATGATAAACTTTCGGACGAGGAAATTGCTTCGAAATACAACTATGAATTATCCGATGTCGCCGAGGCGCTTACGGAGATTAATTCTCTCAAATCTGAAGGTTTACTCTTCAGTGAGCCGATAGATGTCGACACTATTCCGTTTGCAAATCAAAATATTGTAAAAGCTTTATGTTTACATATGGCTCACGATTGCAATTTGAAATGTGAATATTGTTTCGCATCGCAAGGGAATTTTAATGGAGAAAAATGTCTGATGCCCCTTTCTGTAGGAAAGAGAGCATTGGAATTTTTGTGCGAAAATTCAGGTAATCGTGTAAATCTTGAAGTTGACTTTTTCGGTGGAGAACCTCTTATGAACTTCGAAGTTGTTAAGGAACTTGTGAAGTACGGAAGAGAAGTTTTGGAGCCGAAATACAACAAAAATTTCAGATTCACATTGACTACAAACGGCGTTTTATTAAATGATGAAATAATTGATTTTATAAACGAAAATATGTCCAATGTCGTTTTGAGTCTTGACGGAAGAAAGTCAGTAAATGACAAGATGAGAAAGACTTTAACCGACAAGGGCAGCTACGATATCATCGTTCCGAAGTTTAAGAAGCTTGTTGAAAAGCGTGGAGACAAGGATTATTATATCCGCGGCACTTTCACAAACCAAAATCTCGACTTCAGCGAAGATATTTTGAATTTTTATAATGAAGGATTTGAAAAGGTTTCTATGGAACCTGTTGTAACAGATCCGAACGAATATTATGCAATAAGGGAAGAACACCTCGACAAGATTTTGAAGGAATACGAAAAGTTTTCTAAAGATTATCTCGATATTTTAAAGAAGGATGATAAATTTTTATTTTTCCACTTTATGATTGATTTGTCACAAGGTCCTTGCATAATAAAGAAATGTTCCGGCTGTGGAGCAGGGAACGAATATATGGCTGTAACACCTCAAGGGGATTTATATCCTTGCCATCAATTTGTCGGCGAAGAAGAGTTCAAACTCGGCGACGTTTTTGAAGGTGTTAAGAATACAGAGCTCAGAGATGAGTTCAAATTTACAAATGTCTTTACAAAGGACGATTGTAAAAATTGCTGGGCAAGATTTTATTGCTCCGGCGGATGTCATGCAAACGCATGGTACAACAACAAAAACATCAATAAGGTTTACAAACTTGGCTGCGAAATGGAGAAAAAAAGAATTGAATGTGCCATTTCGATATTGGCCAACAGATAAGGAGGATAAGGATGAAAAGTAAATCACTAGTTTACTTTACCTTGGTTGTGGCTGTAGTTCTTGCAATTTTTGCAATCGGCGTATTCGGCTTTCAACTGGGTGACAAAAAAATCCCGAAGGCAAAAGATGCAATTCAATTAGGATTGGACTTACAAGGTGGGGTTTATGTATTATTGGAAGCTGACACTGATGCAACCGGTCAAGAATTAAGAAGATATATGGAACAAGCAAAGGCTATCATTCAACAACGTGTTGACGGTCTTGGCGTAAGCGAACCAAATATCGCTATTGAAGGGGATAATCGTATCCGTGTTGAACTCGCAGGTCTTAAGGATTCAGAACAAGCATTGCAATTGATTGGTAAAACAGCACAACTTCAATTTATTGACCCGGACGGAAATGTAGTTTTGACAGGTAAAAACGTTAAAGAAAGTATTGTTCAATACATCAACGACCCTATTAAAGGAAACGAACCTGTAATCAGTCTTGAATTTGACAACGAAGGTGCAGAAAAATTTGCTGAAGCCACAAAGAGACTTGCAGCTGAAACAGATGTACAAAAGAAAATTTTATATATCAGATTGGACGACGAAATTATTTCAGCTCCAATGGTACACGAAGAAATCAAAGGCGGCAAAGCCATCATCAACGGCGGAAACGAAGCTATGAAGCTTGAAGATGCAACAAGAACTGCTACACTTATTAAAGCAGGTGCTCTTCCTATTCCTATGAAGGAACTCACAAGCTCTGTTATCGGACCTACACTCGGTCTTGACGCTTATGAAAAATCAATTCTTGCAATCGGAATTTCACTCGCTCTAATCATGGTATTATTACTTATATTATACAGAGCTATGGCAATTCCTGCATGTATCAGTTTGCTTGTATACACCGAAATAATTATTGGATTCTTCCTACTTCTCAAAGTTAAGCTTTCTCTTCCGGGAATCGCCGGACTCATGCTTTCAATCGGTATGGCAGTTGACGCAAACGTCATCATTTTCGAAAGAATCAGAGAAGAACTTAAAGCCGGAAAAACTCACAAGGCTGCTATTAAAGCCGGATACAAAAACGCACTCTCATCAATTATCGACTCAAACATTACAACTTTGATTGCAGGTGTTGTGCTTTATGTATATGGTATCGGCGCTATCAGAGGATTCGGAGTTACACTTATCCTCGGTATTGTCGCATCAATGTTTACAGCAGTATTTCTAACAAAATGGTTATTGGATTTGATGGCAAACATTTTCACATTTAAATCCAACAAATCATTCGGCGCTTAGGAGGGAATAACAATGAATTTCGTAAAACACAGATATATTTATATGGCAATTTCTGCCATTCTCATAATTGCCGGAATTTGTTTTGCTGCTGTCAAGGGATTCAATTTTGGTATTGATTTCTCGGGTGGTACTGTTATAACAATTCAAGCACCTAAGTTTATCGAAGAACAAAAAATTAGAAGCATTTTTGATAAATATGACAACACAATCGGTATTCAATACAGCGGAGAAAACAAATCCGACATCATTGTAAAAAGTACAAAAGACTTTGACACAACACAAATGACGGAAATTAAATACGCTCTTGAAAAAGAACTTTCAATTGACAGAACTGCAATTTCATCAGACTCTGCAGAACCGACAATGGGTAAAGAAATTCAAAGAAAAGCTGTTATTTCAATTTTGATTGCTTCAGCTTTGATGCTTGTTTATATCACAATCAGATTTGAATTTTTATTCGGTGTTGCAGCAATCTGCGCATTGCTTCACGACGTTTTAATCACAGTAGGCTTCTATGCAATTTTCAGTTTCCCTGTAAATTCAAGCCTTATTGCAGCAATTCTTACAATTGTTGGTTATTCAATCAACGCTACAATCATTATCTTCGACAGAATCAGAGAAGAAAGAAAGCTTCAACCGAAAGCTTCAAAAGAAGATATTATCAACTCTGCAGTTAACCACACTATAAGAAGATCTATCTTCACAACTTTAACAACACTTCTTGCAGTATTCACTCTATACTATGTTGGAGTTGAAGCTGTTAAAGTTTTGGCACTACCTTTAATCGTCGGTATGGTTTCAGGTTTCTGGTCATCAGTATTCCTCGCTCCAAACTTCTGGTATGTTTTCAGCGGTGGAGACGAAGCAAAAGTAGCACAAAAGAGAAGATAATTCAATATAAGACTGGAATTTTTTTCCATAAAATGGTAGAATGGTATATAAGTACTCATTCTACTTTTTTATTGGAGGAATTATGTTGGAGAAATGGTTTTTAAGAAATAAGAACAACGCTCAATCGCCGGACAGAAGTTTAAATCTTTTGGAACGCACAAAGCTGCGCATTCTTTATAACAGAGATATAACAGAGATTGACGATATGAAAAAATATTTTTTAAATCCATATGAAGCGATGTATGATGCAAATCTCTTTAATGATTTTCATATCCTCTACGACCGACTCATAACTCTAAAAGAAAACAACGAAACAGTTGCGATTGTCGGCGACTATGACGTCGACGGAATTATGTCTACAACAATTCTTTTAAAAACTTTTAAACGTCTTGGGATTTCAGTTACATATAAAATTCCAAACAGAATGACAGATGGATATGGAATCAACAGGCGAATTGTCGACGAGCTTAAACTCGAGGGTGTAAGTCTAATTATAACAGTTGACAACGGAATACAGGCCTTTGACGTTTTGGAATATGCAAAAGAATTGGGACTAGATGTATTTATCACAGACCACCACGAACTGAAAGTCGAAGACGGGGAGTTTATGATTCCGGAATCTATAGGTGCGATAAATCCGCATAGACCGGACAGCAATTATCCGTTCCAACTTCTTTGCGGCGCAGGCATTGCATACAAAGTTGCTATTTTGCTTTTAAAGAAATTCGGACAATATGACCCCGAGCTCGACAGAGAACTTATCACATTGGCGGGCATTGCAACAATATGCGACGTTGTGGACCTTGTGGATGAGAACAGAATAATTGCGTATCACGGTTTACTTAATTACAGGGAAACAATGAATATAGGATTGAGAGCGATTACAAATGTTGCAAGTGTCGACATAAAAAAAGTGGACAGCTACCACATAGGGTTTATTATCGGACCGAGGTTCAATTCGAGCGGTCGATTGAAAACAGCCGATTTGGGTATAGAATTACTAACCACAGAAGACGAGGACAGAGCACTTGAAATTGCAACGGAGTTAAATGATTTAAACGAAGAGAGAAAAGCATATACAGAAGCGGGTTATAAATCCGCTCTTGAAAAAATAGATTCAAACAATCTTCCGAGTGCGCTGGTAATATATCTTGGGAATATCCACGAAAGCGTCGCAGGGATTATTGCGGGTCGTATAAAGGAAAAGTATTACAGACCGACGATTGTCCTTACAGACGGCGAAGAAAATCTTAAGGGCTCGGGAAGAAGCGTTGACGAGTTTGACATCTACAGCTCGATTTCGGAGTTCAGCGATTTATGCACAAAATTCGGCGGTCACAAGATGGCGTGCGGTCTTTCAATCGAAAAGGACAAGATGGATGAATTTAAAAACAAACTCATCGAATCCGCAAATAAATATGAAAGTGACTTTGTAAAAAAGGTTTATATAGATGCAATTTTCCCACTTGAAATGGTGGATTTAAGGTTTCTCGATATGCTGAATTCGTTCAAACCGTTCGGCAAGGCAAATGAGGAGCCGAAATTTGCGGACAACAATTTGAAATTTATAGGTTTTAATGTATTGGGAAAAAATAAAAATGTTATTAAACTATCTCTTGTTTCAAGTTCAAACAGAGTTGTTTCGGCGATTTTGTTTGAAACCGAAGACGCATTTCTTAAAAGATTCAAAGAGGAATTTAATTCAGATATTTATGAATCAATACAAAACGGACTTTATATGGATATCGTTTATTACCCACAACTGAATGAGTTTAGAGGTAATAAGGAGGCACAAATAATCATAACAAACTATAGGTACAAGAGGTGATGGTATGCTGGAAGATTTATTAGCGTATATTTTAAAATATAATCCCGATGCCGATGTCGAGCTTATAACAAAGGCGTTTAATCTCGCAAAAGAAGCGCACGAAGGGCAGCTCAGAAAAAGCGGAGAGCCTTATATTATACATCCGGTCGCAGTTGCAAAGATTTTAGCGGAGCTCAATATGGATTCGCAGACGATTTGCGCCGGGCTTTTACACGACGTTATTGAGGACACGAAGTACACATACGACGATATAAAGGAGATGTTTGGCGAAAACATTGCAGATATTGTCGAAGGTGTCACAAAAATCAAAAATTTAAACTATAAAAAAGCTGACGAAGCACAGGCGGAAAACATTAGAAAAATGGTTCTTGCAATGAGTAAGGACATCCGAGTTGTCATTGTTAAACTCTCCGACCGTCTACACAATCTTCGAACGCTTGAATATATGACCGACGAAAAGAGATACAGAATCGCCAGGGAAACTTTGGATATTTATGCGCCTCTTGCACACAGACTCGGTATTTCTAAAATTAAATGGGAGCTTGAGGACCTTTGTCTCCGACATTTAGAGCCTAATGCTTACTATGATTTGGTTGATAAGGTAAATAAAAAGAGAAAAGAACGTGAAGAAGATTTAAATAAAATCATTGAAAAACTTTCAGAGAAGCTCACTGAGGCGAATATAAATTTTTCCATCGAGGGAAGGCCTAAGAGTTTTTATTCGATTTATAAAAAGATGAAGGACCAAAACAAGAGTTTTGATTCGATCTATGACCTTACGGCAGTAAGAATTATTGTGGACACGGTAAACGACTGCTATGCAGCTCTTGGAGTTGTTCACGCATCGTGGAAACCGGTGCCGGGAAGATTTAAGGACTATATCGCAATGCCGAAGCCGAATATGTATCAATCGCTCCATACGACTGTCATAACAAACGAAGGCGAGATTTTCGAGGTTCAAATAAGAACTTGGGAAATGCACAAGACTTCCGAATACGGTATTGCTGCGCACTGGATGTACAAGGAAAAGAAGGGCAAGGCAAATCTGTCGCAAAATCTTAAATGGCTGCAACAGCTTATGGAATGGCAGGCTGACCTTGCAGACCCTAAGGATTTCATAGACACGCTAAAGGTCGACTTCTTTAACGACGAGGTTTTCATTTTGACTCCAAGAGGCGACGTTGTCGATTTGCCGATGGGTTCAACTCCGGTCGACTTTGCATACAGAGTTCACACAGACGTTGGAAACAGAACGATCGGAGCGAAAGTAAACGGCAAGATTGTACCGCTAAACTATGAACTTCAAAACGGAGACATTGTTGAAATAACAACTTCGAAAAATATTTGCGGTCCGTCCAGGGATTGGCTCAAGTTCGTTAAGAGCTCAAGAGCAAAAAATAAAATTAAATCCTGGTACAGAAGCATAGACAAGGAAGAAAATATTGCGGTTGGAAGGGAACTTTTGACCTCTGAACTGAAAAGGCTAAATATAAGACCTGAGGATGCGTTCTCAAAAGAAAATATGGAAGCTCTTTCATCGTATTTTTCACTCAGTGAAATCGACGACCTATATCAACAAATAGGATATGGCTCCTTGAAACTTAATGTTGCAGTAAACAAAATAAAATCGCTTATCGAGAGCGTTGCAATAAAAGACGACGAGGGCAATTTCATAAAGCCTGCAACAGACATTGTTTCGGATTCGCCGAGCTCCGTTATTGTTGACGATTTGCCGGGACTGAAAGTTCGTTTCAGCAGATGCTGCAATCCGCTTCCGGGAGATGAAATTGTAGGTTTTGTCACGAAAGGTCACGGCGTTACGATTCACAGAAAGGATTGTCCGAACACAGTTTCATTAAAAGAAAGACTCGGACAGATAAATGTGCGTTGGTCTTCAAATATAAGCGACGCATTTGTTTCGGACATCGAGATTCGCGCGGTCGACAGAGTCGGTCTTATAAGTGAAGTTGCCGGTTATATGAGAGAGCAAAAATCTTCTCTTATAAATTTAAATGCAAAGATTGACGACAGCAATTTAGCAACAATTTCTATGACAGTTAAAGTTCCAAACAAACAGGAACTTAATAAAATTATAAAAGATTTGGGACAAATTCCGTCGGTTCTAAATGCTTACAGGAGAATAAACTGATGATTGCGCTTATACAGGTTACAGACGGGGTTAAGCTTTCGATTGAAGGCGAAGTTTATAATGAAACAAAAGACAGGACTTTACTCGTTTTACTCGGAGTAAAAGACGACGATACAAAAGACGATGTGGATTATATTGTAAAGAAAATTCCGAAGCTTCGAATTTTTAAAGATGACGAAGACAAGCTCAATCTTTCGGCGCTTAACGTTGGTGCGAGCCTCTTTGTCGTGAGCCAATTTACCCTATATGCCAGATGCAGAAAGGGAAACCGACCAAGTTTTGACAGAAGTGCGGGCTATGAAAAGGGAAAAGAGTTCTACGAAACAGTTGTCGAAAAGCTCAAATCCACAGGGCTCGACGTCAAGACAGGCTCTTTCGGAGCGATGATGGATATAGAATTTAATAATAACGGACCCGTTACTATTATTTTAGATTCAAATGAATAGATTTTTCTTTATCAATTTGTTATAATATATTTGGGAGGGATTTTATGCTAGTAAGTAATTTTTTAACATCCAGAAAAAGTGACAGACACTTTAAAAGCAAGAAGATCAACAAGGATTCATTATCAAGACTTGAGCAAGTTTTCAATCTCATGGATAATGAAAGTGTAAGTTTCAAACTTTACGAAAACGGTAAAGATGTTTTTGAAGCTTTAAACGGACATGCGGGCTACAACGGAGTTATGATTGAAGCTCCTGCATATATTACAGTCACATTCAAAGGGGATTCAAACAAGGACAAAGTTGTCGGCATGTACAAAGCCGAAGATGTTATCAGTCTTCTTGGAAAAGAAGGACTCGGCAGCTGTTGGATTGGACTTTTCAGTACTTCTGAATCAATAAAGGAGAAGGCTTTCCAAAACAAGGATGTAAATCTTATTTTAGCTGTGGGCTATCCGAAACCGAAGAACCCGTTTGTTCAAGAAGAAAAATCGGAAAGATTGCCGGTTGAAGAAATTGTTTTCAATGAAGAAATCGGCAATTCAATGAGCATTGAAGAGCTCGAAAAACTCGGATTGGACGATGTATTTTATTATGCAAGATTCGCTCCCAGCACACTCAATACACAAAGCTGGAGATTTGTTATCAGACAAAATCAAGTTGTCTTATATTTGAAAGAAGTAAATGGAAAGCTCTACTATGAAGATATGGGCATAATCATGTATTACTTCGAACAAATGTACAATATGACATTCCACAAGGGTGAATGGAAACTCGAAGACAACTTCGTAATGCATGACGGCTATGTAAAAATCGCCACAATGAATTTATAGGAGATATTATGAAGTTATTTATTGATACAGCAAATATCGACGAAATTAAAGAAGTTGCAAAATGGGGCGTTTTATCAGGAGTAACGACAAATCCGTCACTCATCGCAAAAGAAGGACGCGATTTTAAAGACGTCGTAACTGAAATCACAGGTCTTGTAGATGGACCGATAAGCGCTGAAGTAACGTCATACGAAACCGAAGGCATGGTTACTGAAGCACGCGAACTTGCAAAAATTCACGAAAATATTATAATCAAGATTCCTATGACCAAAGAAGGCTTGGAAGCAATTTCAATTCTTCACAAAGAAAATATCAAGACAAACTGCACTTTGATATTCTCTGTAAATCAAGCAATTCTTGCTGCAAGCGCAGGCGCAAGTTATGTTAGCCCGTTTATCGGAAGAATTGATGATATCGGTTATGACGGAATGACTCTTATAAAAGATATTATGAAAGTTTTCTACAACTATGGAGTTGAAACCGAAGTTATTGCTGCTTCTATAAGAACAGTTTCACACGTCAAAGAAGCTGCTCTTGCAGGAAGCGACATCGCAACAATTCCGTATAAAGTATATAATCAAATGCTCAAACATCCTTTGACAGACAAGGGAATTGATGCATTTAAAAAAGATTGGGAAAGTTATCAAAGAAAGTCAGGCAATTAATGGATAGAAATTTAGTTTTAAATTTAGCACGCGTTACCGAAGCCGCTGCACTTAACGGTGCAAAGTGGCTCGGACGCGGAGATAAAAATGCTGCAGACCAAGCTGCAGTTGATTCAATGAGAAAAATGTTCGACACAATCGACATTTCAGGAACGGTTGTTATAGGTGAAGGTGAAATTGACGAAGCTCCAATGCTTTATATCGGAGAAAAAATCGGTCAAAGACATGAGGATTCACCGAAGATTGACATCGCAGTCGATCCTCTTGACGGAACAAATGCCGTTGCAAAGGGTGGAACTGGTGCAATCGCAGTATTAGCTGTTGCGCCGGAAGGACATCTTTTAAATGCACCGGACATGTATATGAACAAATTGGCAGTTGGTCCAAAAGGCAAGGGAGTTGTTTCGATCGAAAAGCCGATTGAAGACAATCTCGTCGCACTTTCAAAGGCGCTAAACAAAGATATGTCCGACATTACAGTCGTCATGCTCGACAGACCGAGACACGACGACTACGCAAAAAGAATCAGAAAAATGGGTGCAAGAATCAGATTTATTCAAGACGGCGACGTTTTGGGTGCGATTGCAACCTGTTTTGACCATGTAAGCGGAGATATTTTGATTGGCTCGGGCGGAGCTCCGGAAGGTGTCCTTGCAGCTGTTGCTCTAAAATGTCTCGGCGGACAATTTGAAGGAATTCTTTTGCCGAAAGATGACGAAGAAAAAGCAAGATGCGAAAGAATGGGTGTTGAATGCGACAAGGTTTACACAATAGACGATCTCGTTCAAGGAAATGAATCCGCATTTGCTGCAACGGGCGTAAGCCATGGCGAACTTTTAGACGGAGTTAACTTTATAAGTAAAAACGTTGCAACTACTGAAACTTTGGTGCTTCGTCAAGAAACTGGAACTGTAAGATTTATAAAGGCTGTTCATCATTTAGATAAAAAGCCGGAATATGCAAAATAATACTTGACAAGTTGTATATATTTATGATAAAATAATCAGGTTAAGAGTGAAGAGAGGTGAAATCAATGAAAAAGGGAATTCATCCTGAATTTAAGGAAGTAACTGTAACTTGCGCATGCGGAAATACTTTCCAATCTGCATCAACAAGAGATGAACTAAAGGTTGAAGTTTGTTCTGAATGCCATCCGTTCTTTACCGGTAAGCAAAAATTTGCTGAACGTGGCGGAAGAGTTGAAAAGTTTAAAAAGAAGGACGACAAGAAAGACAAATACAACGGCTGCAGCTTTACGCAGCCTTTTTATTTTAATACTGCGATATGAAATTATCTGATTTGCTTGCATACGGACAAAAGAATTTAAACGGCATGGACAATGGCGAAAATGAAGCCATGATGTTTATCGAAGATTTATTCGGCTTTAAAAAATCCGATATTTTTTTGATGTCGGAATATAATTTGACTGACGAAGATTTTTCAAGATATAAAAAAGCTATTGAAAAGAGGCTCAAAGGCGTTCCTTACAACTATATTGTGGGGTTCAAAGAGTTTTACGACAGAAAGTTTTTTGTCGATGAAAGAGTTTTGGTTCCAAGACAGGAAACCGAGCTTATGATTGATTTCATCGAAAGATATTACGCCGAAAATCAAAGACCAAAAAGGATTTTGGATTTATGCACGGGTAGCGGTGTCATTGCAATTACACTTGAAAAAATTTTGGGAAGTGATACTTATGCTTCCGATATTTCAAAAGATGCGCTTCAAGTTGCAGAGATGAACGCAAAAAATCTAAATTCGAATGTCCATTTAATTCAAAGCGATTTATTTGAAAATATTAAGGGTCAATTTGATTTAATCACAATTAATCCGCCGTATGTGCCCCGAGAAAGAAAAAGCGCTTTATCGAACGAGGTTAAAATTTTTGAGCCGGACACAGCAATTTTTGCAGATGATGATGGATTATATATTATAAAAAGATTTTTAGATGAGTTTATAAATTTTGTAGAATCTCAATTTTTGGTTATAATGGAGATAGACGAAACTCACAAAGATGAAATTATTAATTACTTAAAGAATAGAGATAGAAATTTAAATTATAAATTTTTGAAAGATTTTCAAAGTATGGATAGATTTCTTGTTATTGAAGGGAGTGAAAAAAATGATCAATAATAAACAACTTGAAAGTATAAAAAAGAAATACAAAGAATTAAATGATCTCATTATGGACCCTAATCTTTTAAATGATATGGAAAAGTATCAGGAAACGATGATTGAGCATTCAAGTTTAAGCGAGATTTATAACAAGGTTGTGCAATATGAGTCTTTACTCTCTGATTTCGAAGCAAACAAGGAGTTGTTGCAGGACGATCTTGACGATGAACTTAAAGAAATGGCGAAAGAGGAACACAAAACCTTAGAGGAAGAACTCGAAAAGACCGAGCTCGAAATTAAAACTCTTTTAATTCCTAAGGACCCTAACGACGAAAGAAATGTTATCGTTGAATTAAGAGCCGGTACCGGTGGCGACGAAGCTGCACTTTTTGCCGGAGATTTATATAGAATGTACACAAGATATGCCGAAAGACAAAGATGGTCAATTGACATTATGAGTACAAATGAAATTGGAATCGGCGGATTTAAAGAAGCTATTTTTATGATAAATGGTAGAGGCGCATATTCAAGGCTCAAATATGAATCGGGCGTTCACAGAGTTCAACGTGTCCCGGAAACAGAATCTGGCGGAAGAATTCACACTTCAGCCGCAACTGTTTCAGTCATGCCTGAAGCAAAAGACGTCGAAGTAAATATCGAAGAAAAAGATTTAAAGATTGACGTTTATCGCTCGAGCGGACACGGTGGACAATCCGTCAACACAACCGACTCCGCTGTTAGAGTTACACATATTCCGACAGGACTTGTCGTCGCTTGTCAAGACGAAAAGAGCCAATTAAAAAACAAGGACAAGGCTATAAAAGTTTTGAAGACAAGGCTCTATGAAATGATGTTAAGAGAACAACAAGAAAAACTTGCTGCTGAAAAAAGAAGTCAAGTTGGAAGTGGAGACCGTTCTGAAAGAATTAGAACATACAATTTCCCACAAGGAAGGGTTACCGACCACAGAATCAACAAAACGATTTATAAGTTGCAAGAATTTCTCGACGGCGAATTGGACGAAATGATTGACGCATTAAATACCGCTGCACAAGTTGAGCAAATGACAGCAACTGAAGAAGAATAATGAAAGTTGCAATTGTTGGAGGAGGAGTAAGCGGTATTACTCTTTCTATTTTGCTTGCCGATTTTTTTGATGTAACAGTTTTTGAAAAAAACAACCGCATATTAAAAAAACTTTTGGTTACCGGAAACGGCAGGTGCAATTTTTCAAATGAGGTTATGACGCGCGAAAATTTTCATGGAAATGATAAATTTTTAGATGAGTTTATAAAGTCCGCCGATTTAAGAGCAGGAGAAAAATTTTTAAAATCTATCGGAATTGTTTCCACAACAGATGAGAGGGGAAGAAAGTATCCAATGAGTCTTCAAGCAAACAGCGTTGTGGATGCTTATCTTTCTGCGGTTTCGGAAAAAAATATTTCGATTAAATTGGACACAGATGTCAAGGATATCGCAGTAAAAAATAATAAATTTATTATTAATTATGACTACTCTTATCCATTTGATATTTGTATCTTGGCGCCTGGCTCGATGAGTTATCCACAATTTGGAACTGACGGCACGAGCTATAAGCTTGCAACCAATTTGAAACACAGAAAAACAAGGATTGTTCCGGGCATCACGAGTTTGATTTCGGACATTCCTTTTTTAAAAGAGTTAAAAGGTGTTAAAGTTGACGGCGAATTGTCGTTTGATTTTAACAAAAATAAATATTCATACGCCGGCGATATCCTTTTTACAGAGAATGGAATCAGCGGAAACACTGTATTTGAATCGTCGTCAATAATTTTAGATAAAAAAATAAAATCTGTAGTTCTAGATTTTATTCCAAACATTTCCGAAGCCGATTTGATGGATATGTTAAATGAACGTAAGACCAATTTTCCAAACAGAAAAGTCTCATGGCTTTTAAATGGAATTGTTCACAAGAAGCTTGGAAATGTTATTTTAAAGATTTTAAATCTAGATATGAATAAAGATTTAAATGAACTCACCGAATCCGATTTTAAAAACATTTCGAGACTCATAAAGAATTTCAATGTAAATGTTTTGTCGGGCGGTTCGTGGAAACAAAGTCAAGTGACCGTCGGTGGTATCGATTCTTCGGATTTGGATATAAATTTTCAATCAAAATTTATAAAAAATTTATTTATGGTCGGTGAATATTTGGACATTTATGGCGATTGCGGTGGCTATAATATCACATTCGCACTTATTTCTGCAATCAGAGTGTGTGAATTTTTAAGGAGAAAATATGCAGATACTATATCATAAATTAAACGAACTATATAAGGACGGAAAGTTTATAAATGTGGCGGTAGTAGGTGCCGGTTTTATGGGCTCTTCGCTTATAAGTCAGCTAAATTTAATAGACGGATTTAAGTGCAATATCTGCTATTCTAGGAACAACGATAAAACCAAAGATGTGTATATTAAAATGGGCGTTTCGGAACCCAAGATAAAATATATTGATTCGCCTACGGAATACGACAATGGCTCCGATAATTTCTATATAATGAACGATCTTTACAATTTTTTCGGGCTCAAAGATATAGATGTTTTTGTCGATGCGACCGGCGACCCGTACGAAGGCGCTAAAATCGCTTTTGAAGCAATTAAACACGGGAAACATATAGTTAGTCTAAATGTGGAGTGCGACGTTGTGGTCGGCTCATTACTCGCCGAAAAAGCGAGAGAGAAAAACGTCACCTACACCGGAATTGCAGGTGACGAACCCGGAACTGTAAAAGAGCTTTATGACTTTGCAAAACTTTTGGGTTTTGAAGTGCTTGCAATCGGCAAGGGCAAAAATAATCCGCTCGATTACGAAGCAAATTACGAAACAGTTGAGATGGAAGCAAATGAAAAGGGCATAAGACCTTATATGCTTGCTTCATTTGTCGACGGCTCAAAGACGATGGAAGAACTCACTCTCATGTGCAACGCCACAGGGTTTAAACCGGATGTGCCGGGTTGCCACGGAATTGTTTCCGATATAAAAAATCTCGACAAAAATTTAAAACTGAAGTCCGAAGGCGGCGTTCTCGATTCATATAATTTTTGTGAATATGTTATGGGAATTGCGCCGGGCGTTTTTGTACTTGTTAAGGCGCCGAACGATTTTATAGACCACGAGATGCGATTTTTAAAAGTGGGGGACGGTCCGAATTATGTTTTATATAGACCGTTTCATTTGACGAGTATCGAAGTGCCGGTCACAATTCTTCAAGCTTATTTCTTTAATCTTCCGACAATTTGCCCGATTCCTTTAAAACCGGTCGCGGACACAGTTGCAATCGCAAAAAGGGATTTGAAACCGGGCGATTTATTGGACGGTCCGGGAGGAAAGACCGTTTACGGAAAAATTATGACCTATTCTACATCGAGAGAGATGAATTATATGCCGTACGGATTGGCGTCGGAAAATGTTAAAGTTTTGCGTGCAATAAAAAAAGGCGAACCAATAAAATATGACGATGTTGAAATAGAAGATTCAAAATTATTCGAGCTCAGAAAAGAGCTTGAGTTGTTGACAAAAAGTTTATAATAGTATAAAATAAAGGAAGAAGACCGCGACAGATAAGGAATTTTTTTAGCGAGCAACGTACGGTGAGAGGTTGCAAAATTCAATTTGTCGGTATCAGCTTCGTTTTTCCCGAAATGGGCGTCAGTTAAGCGTTAATTACTTAAAGTGGCATTCGCAAGCGAAGGTGGTACCGCGGATATGTAAATTCGTCCCTCGATTATTTTTATAATAATTGAGGGATTTTTTGTTAGGAGGTAAAAATGACCAAATTTGGACCATTAGATAATTCATCGGTCAATGAGCGTGAACTCAAAATAATAGATTATTGGAATAAAATCGATTTATTGCATGAGTCTGAAAAAATAAGAGAAGGCAATGAAAAGTTTGTGTTTTTTGAAGGCCCGCCGACTGCAAACGGCAAACCGGGCATTCACCATGTTGTAAGTAGAACATTAAAGGATTTAACCTGCAGATACAACATTATGAAGGGAAAACACGTTCAAAGAAAAGCAGGTTGGGACACACATGGACTTCCTGTTGAAATTGAAGTTGAAAAGAAATTGGGACTTCACAACAAGAAGGACATTGAAGCATACGGTGTTAAGAAGTTTAACGAAGAATGCAGAGATTCCGTTTTCCAATATGAATCTCTTTGGAGAAAAATGACGGAAAGAATGGGTTATGAAATTGACCTCGACAATCCGTATGTAACTTTCCACAATGATTATGTAGAATCAGTATGGAATATTTTAAACAAAATGTTTAAAGACGGACTTTTGTATGAAGGTCACAAAATTCTTCCGTACTGTCCGAGATGCGGAACGGGACTTGCATCGCACGAAGTTGCACAAGGTTATGAAAATATCAAAACCGTAACTTGCTATGTTAAATTCAAAAGAGCGGACAAAAACAATGAATATTTCATTGCATGGACCACAACTCCTTGGACACTTCCGTCAAACGTTGCACTCGCTGTGCATCCGGAAGTTTCGTATGTCAAACTTCATTTGAACGAAACAGGCGAAGATTGGTGGATGGCAGAATCTCTTGTATCTTCAGTTATGAAAGATGTTACGGAGGATTATGAAATCGTCGAAACGGTTGACGGTACAAGTCTAGAAAAAATCGAGTACGAACAATTGATTCCGATGCTTAAACCGGACAAAAAAGCTTTTTATTTGGTTCTTGCCGACTATGTTACAACTACCGACGGTACAGGTATTGTTCACATCGCACCGGCATTCGGTGAAGACGACTATCAAGTCGGGAAAAAATATGATTTGCCGGTTTTAAATCCTGTAAATGACGAAGGAAAATATAGCACAGGATTCTGGGACGGCATGTTTGTTTTTGATGCGGACCCTAAAATTCTTGACTATTTAAAAGAAGAGCATAAAATCGTTAAAAAACAAAAGGTTGAACACAATTATCCACACTGTTGGAGATGTCACACACCTTTAATTTACTATGCAAAGCCGTCATGGTATATAAATGTAACTGCGTTTAAAGACAAGCTTATTGAAAACAACAACGGCGTGAAATGGTTCCCTGATTTTGTGGGACAAAAGCGCTTTGGAAACTGGCTTGAAAATTTAAACGATTGGGCACTATCGAGAAACAGATATTGGGGCACTCCGCTTCCGATTTGGAAATGCGAAGAATGCGGCGAAATCACGAGTGTCGGCAGCAGAAAAGAACTTGTTGAAAGGTCCATTGAAGAAATCGATGAAAGCATCGAGCTTCACAGACCGTATGTTGACGACTGTCACATAAAATGTGAAAAATGCGGCGGCAAGATGACCCGTTATACCGACGTTATCGACGTTTGGTTCGACTCGGGTGCAATGCCTTTTGCACAACTTCACTATCCGTTTGAGCACAAGGACGATTTGGATGAATATTTCCCTGCAGATTTTATTTGCGAAGGGATTGACCAAACCAGAGGATGGTTCTACAGTCTCCTTGCAATTTCAACATATATGACTGGAAAGGCGCCTTACAAAAATGTACTTGTAAACGATTTGGTGCTCGATAAAAACGGCAAAAAGATGAGTAAGTCAAAGGGAAATACGGTTGACCCGTTTGAAATCTTTGAAAAATATGGCGCCGACGTTGCAAGATTCTATGTAATCTACGTAAGTGTTCCTTGGCTTCCGACAAAGTTTGACGAAGACGGACTTAAAGAAGTTGAATCGAAATATATAAGAACTCTAAGGAATATTTACACATTCTTCTCACTCTATGTTGAAAGTGAAAATAAAAATCCGGAAGAAATCGAAATTCCGGTCGAAAGACGTGACGAGCTAGACAAGTGGATCATCTCGAGATACAACAGTTTAATTAAACTTGTAGAAAAAAATATAAAGGAATTTGAACTCACAAAGATTTCAAAGGCTATAATCGACTTCATCGTCGAAGACCTTTCGAACTGGTATATCAGACGAAGCAGAAGAAGATTCTGGGGAGAAGAAGGGGATTCAAAAGACGCAGCATTCAGAACCACTTATGAAATTTTACTCGGTCTCTCGAAACTCGTTGCTCCGATAACTCCGTTTATTGCGGAAGAACTCTTCCAAAAATTGACCGACAAGAAGAGCGTTCACTTGGAGGATTATCCGGAATATGACGAAAAGCTTATCGACACTGAACTCGAAGAAAAAATCGACTTGGTAAGAAATATCGTATCTCTCGGAAGATCAGCAAGAGAAAAGGTAAATATCAAAGTTAGACAACCGCTTGAATCAATCGTTGTCGACAACAAATACAAAGAAATTATCGGGGATTTGGATTCACTGATAAAAGAAGAACTAAATATCAAAGAAATCGACTATGAATCCGATGTCAGCGAATTTATGATTTTCGATTTGAAGCCGAACTTTAAAGTTGCCGGTCCTGTTATGAGTAAAGACATTTCAAAATTTGCTAAATATTTGAAAGAAGTCAATAAACATGAATTTGTCAAAGAAATCGAAACAAACACGATGAACATTTCGCTTGACGGAACGGACTATAAAATCGACAAAGAATTCGTAGAAATCAGAGTTGATGCAAAAGAAGGATATGACGTTCAACTTGAAAACGATTTATATGTGCTTTTAAATACTCATCTAACAAAAGAACTTTTAGACGAAGGTTATATGCGTGAATTCGTTTCAAAGATTCAACAAGAAAGAAAGAATTTGGACTTGGATGTTTCGGACAGAATTGAAATCAAAGTGGAATGTGACGACGAGGTCAAAAAAGCCCTCGAAACATATATGGAAACAATCAAATACGAAACACTTGCAATAGATGTTTCATTTGAAAATTTGGACAATTTGGAAGCCACAAAATTAAACGACAAGGAAATAAAATTTGAAATAAAAAAAGGAGATAAGTAATGACAGAAAAACAAGAAACACAAGACATTGTAATAGCAAAAGTTGGAGATAAGGAAATCAAAAATAGCGATTTCGCGTTATTTTTGCAATCAATCGACCAAGGCATCGTTAGACATTTCATGAACCAACCGGACGGATTTAAAACAATTCTCGAAGAACTTGTAAATCAAGAATTGATGCTAAATCTTGCAAAAGAAAAGAATTATGAAAACGACGAAGATTTTACAAAAACTCTTGAAATGACAAAGAACAATTTGTTAAAGAGTTATGCTTATCAAAAGGTTATAAACGAAGCAGCTGAACCTTCAAAAGAAGAAATTGACAAGTTTGTAGAAGAACACAAGAGCGATTTCGACAGACCTTTTGTCAATGCTTCACACATCTTGGTTAAAACAGAAGAAGAAGCAAACGAAGCAATCAAAAAGCTCGAAGAAAAATCATTCGAAGAAGTTGCAAAAGAAATGTCCACATGTCCTTCAAAAGAAAACGGTGGAAACTTGGGCGATTTCACAAAGGGTCAAATGGTCAAGGAATTTGAAGACGCCGTTTTCAATATGAAAGAAGGCGAAATTTCAAAACCTGTAAAGACAGAATTCGGATATCACGTAATTAAACTCAACAAAATCAACTCTGTTCAAAAGCCTGATGACGATATGGTTAGAGAAGAAGCTAAGAAAGAACTCATGAGACAAAAACAGCTTGAACACTACAAGAAAGTTGTCGAAGAGTTGAAGAAAAAAACGAAGGTTGAAATTTTAGTCTAAAATGCAACTCGATATTTTTGAATTTGTCGAAGACACGGCAAATTTATTAAGTGAAAAATCAAGTGAACTTGAAAAAATAGAAAAAGAACTGGACACATTTTTTTCTGAAACATTTTTTTCAAAAGACCATTTCATCGATGTTAAAACTCGTGTAAAAGCTGAAGACAGCCTTAAAGAAAAGATTTTAAGAAACAATCTTTATCTGAGCTATGGTACTCCGGAGATGCTTTTGAGCCATCTCTCGGATATCATAGGCGTAAGAATCGAGTGCAGATTTATCGATGACGAAAGAAAAATATGTAATGAAATAGCAAATCTTTTTAGAGTGAAATCTGAAAACGGGTACTATCATTCATTTTTAAACGACCATATTTTCCTGGATATGAACGAAAAACAACCGACTCTCCAAAAGAACGGATTCGGGATTTATAAAATCGACGGCAAATATATCGACGGTGATATAAACTATTGTTTTGAACTTCAAATAAAGAGCCTTGTAAATGTTTTTTGGGGCGATATTGACCATAAAATTCTTTATAAAAATTTCAACTATAGCTTGACCGAGCGTTTTATTGTTGACGTTATGGGCTCTATCAAGGAAAATCTTGAAATGATTGACAGGGAGCTCATGCTTCTTTACAATCACATAAATGACAGCGCAAACAATTCACAGGATGCCGTGAAAAATGGAGTGAAAGTTATACTTTCTAAAAATTTGCACGATATATACTACAAAAAGCTTCGCCACGACCTCGGCTTTACGGTCGACTTCAGAAGCTCCTGCGACGCCATTATAGACTATCTATTTATGAAGATTGACGGCGGAGAAGAGGTATATATGTCTGAATTTTTGCGCCTTTTAAAAAGAATGAAATTTTTAGAGAGCCAAACTATAGATTTTCAGGAACATGTTGAATTTCCTGAAAAAATTTCTTATTCCGATCCGTTTACAAAGAAAATCGGGGAACGCTTAAAAGAAATCATTCGAAAAGATTTCAACTGGAGTCTTTTTTTCAGAATTTTGTTTGACATTGAGGAAGGAGACCCTTCGACAATTATAAGCGAACTTTTGACCTTTATAAGAAATAAATATTACGAGGTCATACTTGTTGCGCTTGCAAACCAAGAGATCGGTGAAAAAATAAAATCCGATATAATCAGCTATTTAATGAATTATATCTCCGATGATTTTGTTAAAAACAGCTCGATTGAAATTGTTTCTGAAAAAAATATCTCCGATGTCCACAATAAAATTATTAAGTCCATGGGCGAAGTAATCGATTTGTGGGACTTGGAAGAAATAAAAAAGTCTATTATAGAAAATTTTGACAAGTAGAGTGGACTCTAAATTTAAATAACTTTTTATAACAAAGAACTATATCATTATTGATTGAATTAAATCATCGCCAATGATATAATCGATTTGGATATGTATTTTAATTTTTCACTGATTTAAATTAATTTTTGAATAATTTAATTTAAACTGTAAAAATTTGCATAAAAATAGATTTGTAGTGGTATATATCATATACAAATAAAATCTTGGAGGTTTAAAATGGACGAACACAAAAAACATCATCATGATGATGAACATGAATGCACTTGCGGATGCGGATGCGACTGCCATGATGAAGATGAAATGGTAGAATATGATACTGTGAACATCACTTTTGAGGATGATAAAGAATCGGAATGTGCTGTACTTGACCATTTCGCAATAGGGGAAAAAGAATATATGGTGCTTTTACCTCTTGATGACAATGAAGAAGAATTGGTTTACATCTACAGATATACAGATGACGGAGACGGTGCTTTCACTCTCGACGTGATTGAAGACGAAGACGAACTCGATGAAGTTTGCGACAAGTTTGAAGAAAGAGCAGAATTAGACGAAGAATAATTGTTTAATTCTTATACCAATTGGGTATTACTTTAATATAAAAGAGAAATAACTCAGATTTAGAGGAGGTCATTATGGTAAAATTTATTTTGGGTGCTAAGGGAGCAGGAAAGACAAGATGGCTTATTGAAGAAGCAAACAAGGAAATCGAATCCGGTAACGGAAACATCGCATTTGTAGATGTTGATGATGAACACATCTTCACTTTGAAACATGAAGTAAGACTTATAAACGCAAAGGACTATGGCGTTGAAACACTTCCGGAACTCTACGGATTCTTGAGTGGTATGCTTGCAATGGACTTCGATTTGGAAAAAATTTACGTAGACAGTATCTACAAAATCATTCCAATCAAAGCTGAAAATCTTTCATCTGTTTACAACGAACTCGAAATTGTTGCAAAGAGATCTGAATGTGAAATTTATATAAACGTTGATTTTAGTTTAGACGAAGTTCCTGAAGAAATGAAGGAAAACGCAATTGAGGTAAAATAGTCTATTAGAAAGGACTAAAATATGTATTACAGAAAAAAGGGTCTTTTTGAAAGTTTCTTTGAAAATAGATCCTTTTTAATCATGCAACTTGAAAATGGAGATATGGACAAGCCGACTTTTATAAGGGAAAATTATGATTTTCTTTCACGAATCGGAGCAACTCCGTTTGCAAGGGTCAATTCAATGGAAAAGGGCATTTTCAATTACCAATACTACAACATTATGGCGAAATATTACAGAAGTGTCGCCATAGATTTGGAAAAACGTGGGAAACATCCTCGCGTAGCTCTTAGCTATAGACACAAATCCGACGACCAATATCACAAAAAGAACCTGGATATATCGTATATGTTGAATTTAGTTGAATACGAAAATGTTGAAGCGTATTATGTGAAATCAAAGAGTAAGTTCTTAAAGGACAAGCTTTATGAAATTGTGTTTTTGGATTACGACAAAGCTATCTTTCATTCAACTGCAGATTGGCTTTTGAACAATTTAAAAGAAAATAATTGCTTTATTGAGGGTAAGAGAAAGAGCCTCATTGATGACTATATAAATGCCAGATATTAATATAAAGATTATGAAAAAGATATATTTCATAATCTTTTTTTTATTAAAAATTAGGTATTTTTAACAATTTGTGTTATAATAAATATGAGAATTAAGGAGGAAATATGGAGAAGATATTTAAATTCGACCTGGCAGGTCGAGAGCTATCCGTTACCATCGGTAAATACGCAGAACAAGCCAATGGAGCTTGTATGGTAAGATATGGAGATAGCGTTGTTCTTGTTACAGCAACAAGTTCCAAAACACCGAGAGAAGGTATTGACTTTTTCCCTTTGAGTGTTGATTACGAAGAAAAATATTATGCCGCCGGAAAAATTCCGGGAGGTTTTATAAAGAGAGAGGGAAGACCGAGTGAACACGCAGTTTTGACGTCAAGACTTATTGACAGACCGCTAAGACCGCTTTTCCCTGAAGGATATAGAAATGACGTGCAAATTATTGCAAGCCTTCTTTCAAGTGATCCGGATGCATCATCTGAAATCACAGCAATGATAGGCTCTTCAATTGCGCTCACAATTTCGGACATCCCTTTTGAAGGACCGACAGGTGCCGTTCAAGTGGGATATATTGATGGGGAATATATTATTAACCCGACAAAAGAAGAACTTGAAAAAACAGACATCAATCTTACGGTTGCAGGAACCGAAGAAGCTATCATGATGGTCGAATCAGGTTCTTTCGAAGTTTCCGAAGATGAAATGCTCGATGCAATAATGACGGCACATGAAGAAATCAAAAAAATCTGCAGATTTATAAATGAAATAAAAGAAGAAGTCGGCAAAGAAAAACAAGAATTTGCACCATTTGTGATAAATCCTGAAGTTTATTCCGCAATCGAAGAAAAATACGGACAAGATTTGTACGATGCAATGAACAATGCAGACAAAAACGTTCGTGTAAAGTTGACAGACGAAGTTACAGACAGAATCAAATCTGAAATGTCTGAAAGTTTCCCTGAAGACGGTTTAAGTATAAGCGCTTCAATCGACAAACTTCTTTATAACGAAGTAAGACGTGAAATTTTGGAAGACCACATCAGACCTGATATGAGAAAGTTTGACGAAATCAGACCGCTTTCAGCAGAAGCAGGTATCCTACCTAGAACACATGGTTCAGGTCTCTTTAAAAGAGGACAAACGCAAGTTTTAAGTATTGCAACCCTCGGAGTCGGCTCAGACGCACAAATTATTGACGGAATGGACGATGAATATGAAAAGAAATATATTCACCATTATAATTTCCCACCGTTTTCAGTCGGCGACACAAGACCTTTAAGAGGACCGGGAAGACGTGAAATCGGACACGGAGCACTCGCCGAAAGAGCGCTTGTGCCGGTAATTCCAAGTCAAGAAGATTTCCCATACACAATCAGAGTTGTCTCCGAAGTTTTAAGTTCAAACGGAAGTTCATCTCAAGCAAGTATTTGCGGTTCAACGCTAGCTCTTATGGACGCCGGCGTTCCAATTACAAAACCTGTTGCAGGTATTGCTATGGGTCTTATCACTGACGAAGCCGGTGATAAGATGGCAATTCTTACAGACATCCAAGGTCTCGAAGACCACTTGGGAGATATGGACTTTAAAGTTGCAGGAACAAGAGACGGTATCACTGCTCTACAAATGGACATTAAAATCAAGGGTGTAAGCCGCGAAGTTCTTTCAGAGGCACTTGCAGCTGCTCACAAAGCGCGTATGCAAATCCTTGATGTTATCCACGATGCAATAAGCGAACCGAGAGCTGAAATTTCAAAATATGCACCTCGCATTATTCAGCTCAACATCGACCCTGATAAGATTAGAGATGTCATTGGACCTGGAGGAAAGGTGATTAACCAAATCATCGCAAAGACAGGCGTTAAGATTGATATTGAAGACGACGGAACAGTACTCATTGCAAGCGCTGATTCCGAAATGGGCAATGCTGCAAAACAAATGGTGCTCGATATTACAAAAGATGTTGAAGTCGGAGAAATATATACCGGTAAAGTTACAAGACTTATGAAATTCGGTGCATTTGTGGACGTTCTAAACGGCAAGGAAGGTCTCCTACACATCTCAAATATCGACTACAAGAGAATAGATAAAGTTGAAGATGTATATAAAGTCGGCGACGAAGTCGAAGTAAAGGTTATCGGAATCGATGATGAAGGCAGAATTGATTTGTCAAGAAAAGCACTTCTTCCAAAGCCTGAAGGTCTTGAAGAGGGCGAAAACAAAAATCAAAACAGACGCTCCGACAATCATAGAAACAACCAAGGTCCGAGACGTTCAAAACGCCACGAAGACAGAGAAAAAAATTCAAATAATTAAAGGTGATTAAATGGAAGTCAAAATTATTAACAAAAGTAATAATGCGCTTCCTGAATATCAAACAAGCGGAGCCGCCGGAATGGATATTCGTGCATTCGTTCCAAGCGACATCAAAATAAAGCCCGGAGAAGTAAAGTTAGTTCCTACCGGGCTTTATCTTGAGATTCCAAAGGGTTATGAGATTCAGGTGAGGGCAAGATCGGGTCTTGCTCTTAAAAACAGCATCGGTGTGGCAAATGGTATCGGAACAATCGATTCCGATTATAGAGGTGAACTGTGCGTAATTTTGGTCAATTTCGGTCAAAATGAATTCGTTGTAAAAAATGGAGACAGAATCGCTCAAATGGTACTTAATAAATATGAGCCGATCGAGTTTGTTGTAGATGAAGAATTGTCTTCCACGGAAAGGGGTGAAGGGGGATTCGGCTCCTCCGGCGTATGATTGAATTTTTAAAAATGATACTTATGGGAATTATACAAGGAACTTCCGAATTTCTTCCGATTTCAAGTTCGGGTCATCTCGCAGTTTTAGAAAGAGTTTTAGGATTCGAGGAACCCGGGCTTTTCATTGCCCAAATGCTTCATTTCGGCACATTTTTATCCGTTTTATTTGTATTTAGAAAAGATGTTTTAAATCTTATAAAAGAATTTATTAATCTTATCGCAAATCTCTTTAAAAAGGATAGACAAAAAATAAACGGCGACCAAAAAATAGCGCTCTATATTATTATCGCAAGTATTCCGACAGCAATAATCGGGGTCGCGTTTAAGGACACTTTCGAAAGTTTTTACAGCAATATGAAATTTATAAGTTTCATGTTTCTTATAACTGCAGTTTTGCTTTATTTTACAGACTATTTTAACGGCACTAAAAACATTTATGACGTAAATATTTTCGGACCAATCGGCATCGGTATGGTGCAAGGTCTTGCAATTTTACCGGGCATTTCAAGAAGCGGCTCTACAATTTTTGCTGCAACAAGTATCGATATAAAAAAATCTGAAGCTGCAAAGTTCTCATTTTTACTTAGCCTTCCCGCAACATTCGGAGCATTCATCTTCGGTATACGCGATGTGGTAAAGGCTGGAGAAAGTGCAAGTTTTTCGTTTCCCTTAATAGTCGGAGTCATAGTTTCATTTATAGTCGGCGTGCTCTCTCTCAAGTTTTTACTTGATTTAATAAATAAAAACAAACTAAAATATTTTTCAGCATATTTGCTTGTAATAGCAATAATAACATTTTTTATAAAGTGATGGTGATTTTATGTCAACAAATAGAAGAAAAAGACCTATAAAAAAGAATAATAAAAATACATTATCAAAAGAGCAAAATCTTATTTATTTGGGTATTTGCCTTTTTTTACTGAGTTTCTTTCTCATTCTATTTATGACATTTGAAAACACCGGAATTGTCGGTAAATTTGTAAGTTCATTTTTGAAGGGACTTTTCGGATGGTACGGAAAAATTCTGCCTTTCACAATAATGCTTATTTCATTTGTGCTTCTTTTTAGAAAACTTCGCGAAAAGAAAAAAACATATATAGTTCATATTTTGATTTTATCGATTCTGTTTATGGTATTTATGGACGGAGTAAGCGTGCCTTTTGATAATTTTAAAGGACACATGAGTAACACTCTTGAAATCGCATCGGAGTTTAAAGGTGGTGGATATATAGGAGCGGTTATTTCGCATCCTATAAGGGCGTTTTTGGGCGATACAGGACTATTTATATTCCTGGCAGTTATACTTTTAGTTGAGCTATTCTCGATGTTTAATCTAAAGAAAGAACAACTCGTCGAAGGGACGGAAGTATGTGTAAATAAAATCGAAGAAAAAATTTCAAACGGGTACACAAAAATTAAAGAAAGACGACCGATTGTTAACCCGGACAGAGCATTGCGCGATAAAACAAAAGATGTCTCAAGAGTAAAGAATGACTTTGAAAAGGATATAACTTTTGAAGATGAAAACGTTTCCGCTGAAGAACCTGAGAGAAAAGCGCCACTTATAAATACTTATAACGAATTTCCCGAAGATGAAAAAGAAACTAAAATCGAAAAAGAAGAACCGCAGGAAAAAGTTGAGGTCCCACTTTTTGAAGAAAAAATTAAAACAAACGAAGATACAGAGGCCGCTCAAATCACAATGATTGACACAAACGCAAACGATGAAGCGATTCAAAAATACGAATTTCCGCCGATTTCTATTTTAAAAAATTCTAAGAAGATTAAAAATATCAATACATCTCTACTCAATGAAAAAGCGAAAATCATCGAAAAGACTTTGGCAAGTTTCGGCATTGACGTCACAGTTGAAAATATAAACAGAGGACCTACGGTAACTGTTTATGAACTCAAGCCCGCTGTTGGAGTTAAGATATCAAGAATTGTAAATCTACAGGACGATTTGTGTCTTGCGCTTGAAAGCCGCGACATCAGAATTGTTGCTCCAATTCCCGGAAAGAGTAGGGTTGGAATTGAAACGCCGAATGACGAAAAAGACGTTTTGTCTTTAAAAGAAATGCTTATGTCCGACGAATACAAAGATTCAAAGGACAAGACTTCAGTTGCTCTTGGAAAAGATATCGAAGGTAAAAATATTATCACAACAATTGCCGATATGCCGCACCTTTTAATTGCAGGTGCAACTGGTTCGGGGAAAAGTGTATGTATAAACTCGATAATTTTGAGTATTTTATATAAAGCGGAGCCGAAAGACGTAAAGCTTCTTTTAATTGACCCGAAAGTTGTTGAACTTTCAGTCTACAACGGCATTCCACATCTTTTGATTCCGGTTGTTACTGATGCAAAAAAAGCAAGCGCCGCACTTCAATGGGCGGTGACCGAAATGGAAAAAAGATATGCGCTTTTTGCTCAAAACAATGCGCGCGACATAAAAGGATATAACGAAAAAGCTGAACTCGACGATTCGATGGAAAAATTGAAACAAATCGTTATTATTATAGACGAACTTGCGGATTTGATGCTTGTCAGCGGAAAAGAAGTTGAAGAAAGCATTTCACGACTTGCTCAAATGGCTAGAGCAGCGGGGATGTATATAATAGTCGCAACGCAAAGGCCGTCTGTCGACGTCATCACCGGGACGATTAAAGCAAATATTCCATCAAGAATTTCATTTGCAGTAAGTTCGCAAGTTGACTCAAGGACAATTCTCGATATGGCGGGCGCCGAAAAGCTTCTAGGAAAAGGTGACATGCTCTTCCTTCACAGGTCTCAATCGAGCCCTGTAAGGCTTCAAGGTCCGTTTGTTTCAGACCATGAAATTGAACAAGTTGTAAAATATATAAAAGAAAACAATTACGAAAATCAGTACAATACAAATATTCAAGATGAAATAAAGTCCGGCGGCGCACAGTCGAGTGTAGACAACGAATTTGAAGACGAACTCTTTGAAGATGCTGCACTTCTTGTCGTCAAGGACAATCAAGGAAGTATTTCGTATTTACAAAGAAAATTAAGAATCGGCTATTCCAGGGCAGCAAGAATTATCGACCAGATGGAAGCGATGGGGATAGTTGGACCGAGTGAAGGAAGCAAGCCTAGAAGTGTGCTTGTTTCTCTAAATGAATTGAATGAGGTGTTACACAAAGATGAAGAATAAAGACAATGTATATTTTTTAACTCTCGGATGTTCGAAAAATGATATAGACACAGAGGTAATGATTTCTATTTTGGATAAGAACTTATACAATGTGGTCGAAAACCCTGAGATTGCAGACATAATTGTTGTGAACACCTGCAGTTTTATTCTTGATGCAAAGACCCAATCAATTGAAACGCTTTTCGAGCTTGCCGAACTGAAAAAGGAAAATCTTAAATTTTTAGTAGTTGCAGGATGTCTCGGTCAAAGATATCCGAATGATTTGCTTGATGAAATTCCGGAGCTTGATGCTATAATCGGAACCGGTGAAATCGAAAAGATAAATCAAATCTTCAGTGATATGAAGAGTGGGAAAAGAGAGGCATATGTTGGAAATATCAATTCCCCATATGTCGAGTATTCAAAGAGAGTCGATTTTAAAACCACGCAATTCGTTAAAATTTCCGAAGGTTGCAACAATCACTGCACATATTGTATTATTCCGGAACTGCGTGGGAAAATGCGCTCTCGTCCTATTGAAAATATTTTGGATGAAGTTCGATATCTTGCGGAAAACGGCACAAAGGAAATCGTTTTAATTGCCCAAAACACAACCGACTATGGAATGGATATATACGGTAAAAAATCGCTTGCAAGATTGCTTAAAGTTTTAAATGAGGTTGAAGAAATCACGTGGATAAGAGTTCTTTATATGTATCCGGAAGGATTTAATGACGAGCTGATAGATGCGATGAAAACTTGCGACAAAGTTTGCAAATACGTAGATATGCCGCTTCAACACATAAACGATGACGTTTTAAAACTTATGGGTAGACGAATAACAAAAGCTGAGACATATAATTTAATTGAAAAGTTGAGATGCGAAATTCCGGATATTATCATAAGAACAACATTAATCGTCGGATTTGTTAATGAGACGGATGAAGCTTTTAATGAACTAAAGGTTTTTATAGAAGATGCAAAACTCGATAAAGTCGGAGTGTTCCAATACAGTTTGGAAGAGGGCACACCTGCATATAAACTTGGAGACAAAGTTTCAGAAGAAGAAAAGGTGAGAAGATGGAATGAGATTATGAAGTTGCAATCCAAAATCTCATTTGAAAAATTGCATTCAAAAATCGGCAACAAATATGAGGCTCTAATTGAAAATAAGGAAGAGGATTCATACATCGGTAGAACTTATATGGATACGCCGGGAATCGATGGTTTAGTTTATATAAAATCAGATAAAATGTTAAATATAGGCGACTTTTATGATATAATAGTAAAAGACAATAACGAATATGACATTTATGCCGAGGAGGTAAATTAACATGAATACGCCTAATAAATTAACCGTTTTAAGAATTTGTCTTGTGCCTGTATTTATAGCTTTATTTTATATTTACAGAGAGACATATATTTCCGGTATAGTTTTTACAATTGCAGCTTTGACAGATACCCTTGACGGTTATCTTGCCAGAAAAAATGATGAAATTACAGTTTTCGGAAAATTTATGGACCCACTTGCGGATAAAATTTTGGTTTTAAGCGCACTCACAATTTTTGTTGAACAATCAATTATTTCCGCTGTCTCAGTTATCATAATTATTTTCAGAGAATTTATTATCAGCGGATTCAGATTGATGACAGCGCAAAACGGTGTAACAATTGCTGCAAACTTTTGGGGAAAACTAAAAACAGTAGTTCAATTAATAGGAATATTGATAGTTTTGTTTTCAAACAATGTGCCGTATTTGAACAATTTCCTAAATATAGGAATTTATACAATTTATGCCAGTGTAGTTTTGGCGGTAATATCTTTAATCGTTTATATTAAAGACAATGTTTCAGTTGTTTTCGGAGGAAACGGTGAAGAAAAACTTATATAATCTTTCAAAAAAAGTTGTCGACTCTGCAATAGAAAGAAATTTGACAATATCCACCGCGGAAAGTTTTACAGGTGGATATATTGCTAAATCTCTCACAGACATTCCCGGATGTTCAAATGTACTTGTTGCGGGACTTGTGACATATATGATAAAGGCGAAAGAAAAATTTTTGGGAGTTAAGGATGAAACCATAAACGCGTACACTGTCGTTTCAAAAGAAGTTGTATGTGAGATGGCGCTTGGCGCCCTAAATACTACAGGCTCAGACATCGCAATCGCAACTACAGGATATGCGGGACCAGGTGACGACCCGGAAACAGGAAAGTTTTTTATTGGAATCGCATTCAGAGAAGGCGGCGATATAAGAACTATTTATAAAGAGTTTTATATTGACAACACAAGGGAATTTATTCGAGAAACCGCCACAAAAATAGCACTGGAAAAAGTATATAAAATAATTAATGGAGGATTAATATAATGAGTGAAAAAGAAAAAGCTTTAGAGAAGGTAATGGAGCAAATAACCAAACAATTCGGTAAGGGTTCGATAATGAAGCTTGGGGACAAAACTTCAATGCAAGTTGCATCTATTCCTACAGGAAGTATCGATCTTGACATAGCTCTTGGAATAGGTGGAATTCCAAAGGGAAGAATTATTGAAGTTTACGGTCCTGAAAGTAGCGGTAAGACAACTGTAAGTTTACACATGATCGCCGAAGTTCAAAAGCTCGGCGGCACTGCTGCATTTATCGACGCAGAACACGCTCTTGACCCTGCATATGCAAAAAATTTGGGAGTTAATGTCGATGAACTTATCATTTCGCAACCGGACTATGGTGAACAAGCTCTTGAAATTACAGAATCGCTTGTAAGAAGTGGTGCTGTTGATATCATTGTAATTGACTCTGTTGCTGCTCTTGTACCTAAAGTCGAGATCGACGGTGAAATGAGCGACCTTCAAGTCGGTGCACACGCAAGACTTATGAGTAAAGCTATGAGAAAATTGACGGGAGCTATTAATATTTCAAAGACAACATGTGTTTTTATTAACCAAGTCAGAGAAAAAGTCGGAGGATACGGAAATCCTGAAGTAACAACAGGCGGTAGAGCTCTTAAATTCTATTCAACTGTAAGACTTGAAATCAGAAGAAAAGAAATTATAAAACAAGGCGATGAAATGATCGGCTCAAAAACCGTTGCAAAGGTTGTAAAAAATAAAGTCGCTCCTCCATTTAAAACTGCTGAATTTGATATTATGTACGGAACAGGAATCTCAAAAGAAGGAGATATTCTTAATGTCGCAGTTAAAAATGATATCATAAAAAAAGCAGGAAGCTGGTTCTCATATAACGGAGAAAATATCGGGCAAGGTGCTGAAAACTCGAAAGCTTGGCTCAGAGAAAATCCTGAAAGCATGTATGAAATAGATTCTAAAATAAGAGAGATTTACAACTTAAGACCTATTCCGAAGGAAAATTATATGAGTCATCTCAACAGAGAAGATGAAGTGATGGACCAAGAAGATGTTGACGTGGCGGAAAGCGAAGAAAAATAGGTCTAATTTAATATGAAATTTTTGTACTTTACAGATACTCACATCAGGGCTAATTCTCCCAGTAAACGAAAAGATAATTATGTAGAGTCTTTATTGGAAAAATTTCAAGAAATTAAAAATATAGGTTCTGATAATGATGTTGATTTTTACGTTCATGGAGGTGATCTCCTTGATAGACCGGACGTTCCGATTCAAACTATAAGACGTTTTGTAAAAATAATGCAATCATTTAAAAGACCTATATTTTTTGTACCCGGCAATCACGATATTTATGCTTACAATGTCGAAAGTTTAAACAGAACTGCATTGCCGCTTCTTGATGACTTTGGACTCCTTTCGATTATGAGTGACACGTCACCTGTTCTTTTCAGTATTGACGATGTGTCCGTTGCTCTCTACTCCGCATCTTACAACGGGGATTTAGATACAGATATTGGAAGAGAAAAATATATAGTTAAAGAAAAGCTTGCAGATTTTGACATTCTTTTTGCTCATGGAATGCTTCTTACAAAGCCGTTTAAAAATATCTCATACACTTTGATTGATGACATTAAACACACAAAGGCGGATTTAACACTTTGCGGTCATTATCACACCGGTTTTTCATGCCAAAAAGTCGATGAAAAGTATTTTTATAATCCCGGCTCTGTGGCAAGAGTCTCCGCAACGGAAATCGAGCTTAAAAGAAAACCGAAAGTCTCTATTGTTACACTCGAGAAGAATAAAGACATCGAGATTGAGGACTTTTATTTAAAATCAGCTAAACCGGGCGAGGAAGTACTCGATAGGGAAGCGATTTTAAGAGATAAGGAAGAAAATCAAAGACTTGAACTTCAGAAATATGAAATTGAGAAAATAGATTTTGATAAGATTATGGATATAAGAGAACTTTTAAACAAAATTGATATAACCGAAAGTCTGGATGAAGAGGTTAGAAACAAAGCCATTGAACTTGTTACGGAGGCGCAAAATGAGCAAATCGAATGATAATAGAAAAATCTCCACAATTATTATCAAAAACTTTCAATCTCACAGGCACACAGTATTAAATCTGGATGAGCATGTAAATGTTATATTGGGTTCTTCAGACGTTGGGAAAACCGCAATTTTGCGTGCGCTTGGATGGGTATTTTTTAATGAACCGCAAGGTACTGCGTTTATAAGAGCAGGTGAAACATCCGCCTCAGTCGAACTGATATACCACGACGGTTATAGCGTTAAAAGAATCCGAAACAAAAAATTTAACGGCTACCATATAAACCATCCGGATTTTGATGAACCGAAAAAACTGTCCGGTTTCGGGAGCTCCGTTCCCGAAGAAATTCAAGAAATTACGGGAGTTAGAAAGTTTGAAATCGCCGACAAAATCGAATCGCCTATAACATATCAAACACAGCTCGAGGGCGCATTTCTCCTTTCGGAATCAAGCATAAAGAAGGCCAAAGCTATCGGTGCAATTTCAAATGTAAATATTATAGACAGAGCGATTCAGATTGCCAACTCAAATATTAAAGACTTTAGAAAGACTATAAATACTTCAGAGGAGAGTTTGAAAACTTCTGAAGAGGAAATAAAAGAATATGATACTCTTGAAGAGAGAAAAGAAAATCTTGAAAAAGTGAAGACATTATATACAGAACTTATTCAAAAAAATAAAATGAATGAAAGTCTGTCGATTTTAAATCAGCGATTGGACAATAATATTGAGCAAATAAAAACTGAAGAAAATACAATTAAAAGCTTGGGATTTGTAGACGAAACGTATAAAACATACTATCAATTAAATTCTCTTTTAGTAAAGGGTGCTGACTATTATAATAAGTTTATGAATCTAAGAAATAATGAAGCTTTATATGAAACAAATATGAAAATTATTCGCAATACAAATTTCTTAGAAGATGCAAATCCAAAGTTCGAAAATGTAGTCGCTTTGATTAGAAGATTTAATCTGCTCACTAATATGAACAGCAATCTTGAAAGGGTAGAGGAGTCGCAAAAGGTTAATGAGAAAATTATAGACGACTCTAAAAATTTAGAGAAGATATATAAGACTACAAAAGACATCGAAAATATTTTAAATAGATTTCAATTATTGCAAAATCTTAATAATAGACTTGTCGCTATAGACAAAACAGTCGACGAAGTGGAAAAGGACATAGAACCATTATTTATCGAAAACTTGTCTAAATATTTAAATTACGTAACAAATCTAGACAATAAATTTAGTACGTATAACGCTCTTTATAACTCACTTTATTCAAAAAATTCAGAAATAAGAAATTCTGAAAATATTATCAATAATTTAGATATTGAAATAAATGAAAAGCTGAATTCTTATCTGGAAGTATTACAAAAGAGCAATATTTGTCCAATGTGCGGTTCGATGATAACCGAAGAACATATAGAAAAAATTAGAAAGGAATACACAAATGAACTATGAAGAAAGGGCAAATCAAATAAAAAAGGAGCTTGATCAGGCATCTCAAAAAAGAGATAGGGCACAGGGAACTCTTGACAGTTTAAAAGCTCAGAAAGAAGAAATCATTAAAGAGATTATAAATGCAGGATCAACTCCTGAAACTATAAAGGCAGACCTCGACAATATCGCAAAAGAAATCGAAGAAAAACTTCAAATTTGCGAACAACTTATAAAAGAAAACAATGCAAATTAATGAAATTAAAGAATTCATCGATGAAACAAATAAGGAGATTATAAGCGACGAAGTAAAAAAAGAGATGCTTGAGAAAAAGATTGAAGAACTCAAGAATAAAATCTCCGATGCAAATGATTCGATCGAACTCTACACACAAACAATTCTTCTTTTAAATCACGCAATTCAATATGCAAGACAACAATCGAAGAATATCATAGAAAATATAGTGACATTATGTCTACGATATGTTTTTAAAACAAATATTCGATTTATTATAAAAGATGAAATGTCTCAAAAATCAACAGGAATGGAGTTCTATGTAACCGACGAATACGGCAACACCGACAATCTTACAAAACCGCAGGATTCGAGAGGCGGGGGAATCGTAGACGTGGTCAGCCTTGGCCTTAGACTTTCTATTTCTGAAATTCTTACAAGAAACGGCATCCTCGGTCCAATAATACTCGATGAGCCGGCTAAATATGTTTCAAAGGAATATATACCGAATGTAGGTTTATATCTTAAGGGTTTCTCCGAAGAATACGACAGGCAAATTATTATGGTTACTCACGACGACTATCTGTCCGCAATAGGAGACTGTTGTTTTGAACTTGAACAAACGGACGGCATTACAAAGGTTGTTAAAACAAAAAACGGTTTAATCGAAGAATCTTCAATTGAAGAAAATGTTAATTCAGATGATGATGAAGACATTGAATTTGAAATTCAATAGTATTTATAAATATTTTGTATAAATTTTATTTAAAAAGCCCATTTTTAAATTGACTTTTAATTAAAAAAGCGTTACAATAGATATAGGACCTAAACAACTAAATAGAAAGGAGAAAATATATGCCAATTGTTTATTATTTTCTGATTTTCATATTTTCCTTAGGTTGCGGTATTTTTGTAGGTTATTTATTGCGAAAAAAAGTTTCCGAAAAAGCTATCGGTTCTGCTGAAGAAGAAGCTCGTAGAATTCTTGAAGAAGCTAGAAAAGATGGGGAAGCGGAAAAGAAAGAATTAATCTTAAATGCTAAAGAAGAAATTCAAAAATCTAAAGATGAACTCGAATTAGAATCTAAAGATAGACGAAGAGAATTCCAAAGTACAGAGAAAAGACTTATAAGTCGCGAAGAAACCCTGGACAGAAAAATTGACAATTTACAAAAAAAGGAAGATAAGCTAAATCAAAAGATTAAAGATATCGAAGATAAAAATTTACGTGCAGATGAATTAGTAAAATCGCAAGAACAAAAACTTGAAGAAATTTCAGGTCTTACACGTGAGGAAGCAAAGAACATTCTTATTGCCGATCTTGATCACGAAATGACACAGGAAACGGCTATCCGTATAAGACAAATGGAAGACAAAATCAAGGATGCAAGCGATGAAACAGCACGCGAAATTCTATCTTCCGTCATTCAAAGAGTCGCATCCGACTATGTTAACGAAACAACAGTCACAGTTGTCGATTTGCCGAATGACGATATGAAAGGAAGAATTATAGGTAGGGAAGGAAGGAACATAAAAGTTTTGGAAAGCCTTACAGGTGTTGATTTAATTATTGACGATACACCGGAAGCCGTTGTGCTCTCGAGTTTTGACCCAATAAGGAGGGAGGTTGCAAGACTTTCTCTTACAAGACTTATTCAGGACGGTAGAATTCAGCCTGCGCGAATCGAAGAAACTGTTGAAAAGGCAAAAGAAGACGTCAACAAGATTATTACCGAGGCCGGCAACAATGCTGTTTTGGAAACAGGATTACACGGTATAAATCCGGAACTTCAAAAGTATTTGGGAAGACTTAAATACAGAACAAGTTACGGACAAAACGTTCTCGACCACTCCGTTGAGGTTTCACACCTTGCAGGGATGATGGCTGAGGAAATCGGAGCCAATGTAAGAGTTGCTAAGATGGGCGGATTGCTCCATGATATCGGAAAAGGTATCGACAGAGAATTCGAAGGAACCCACGTAGAACTTGGCGTAAATCTTGCAAAACGTTATAAAATAAGTAAAGAGGTTATCCACTGTATTGAAGCTCACCACAATGATGTTGAAGCTCAATCTGTCGAAGCATTCCTTGTGCAAGCTGCTGACGCTATAAGCGCTGCAAGACCTGGTGCAAGACGTGAAACTCTCGAAAGTTACATCAAACGTCTCGAAAAGCTAGAAGAAATTGCAAACTCATTTGACGGCATCGAAAAAACATATGCTGTTCAAGCGGGACGCGAAGTAAGAATTCTTGTTAAACCTGAAAAAGTTTCTGACGATGAAATGACGGTTATGGCTCATGACATTGCTAAGAGAATTGAAGAAGAAATGCAATATCCTGGTCAAATAAAAGTTAATGTAATTAAAGAGGTTAGAAAATCTCATTTAGCAAAATAGTGCCCATTGTAGGCACTATTTTTATACATAAAATTTGATTAGATAGAACAAAAGCAATATTTTATTAGAGATTTATCTTTATTTTATGAGTTTAAATTGAAAAAATATATGTTTTTGCCATATTATCATTTATATTTTTTATTAATTTTATAATCTAGAATATGGTTATAAACTAATTTCATGTATTATATTTGATATATGGAGTATTATATTTATTATAGAAGCTAAATATAAATCTTTTTTGTTTATGTATTCTTAAGAAAATTATGCTATTATAGTTTTGATAGGGCAGGTCATATTTAATGATTTTATATAAAGATATAGTATTTTTATTATAAATAAACCCTAAATTTATAAATCCTATTATAATCAGAAATGTTATCTGAAAATTTATATATAAATATAATAATCTGAAATTATAGATACATCTTTTATTATAAATCATATGTGATAAAATTTACTCATAATAAAATTTGCTTTTGTAATAATTAAATTTTGAGATTTATATTTTTCTTATTTTGTCGAAATGCGCAAAATTATAATTGTATTTTTATTATATCTATTCCAATTTTATGCTTGACATTTATTTGGAGTAGGGGTATAATAGAAATATAAAATATGTCACAAAATAACTATTTTGTGACAAAAAGGGGGAATTGATGTGCAAACAGGTCTACCACTGATTTTGACTGACTTTTTGGACTATTTATCGAGTGTTAAGAGTCATAGCAAAAATACCGTTAAAGAATATTCTTATGACTTGGCAAGCTTTTTAAAATTTATTAGACTTAGAAAAGAAAATTTAAAAGACATTCCTTTTGATAATATAAATATTGAATCGATTGATGCCAAATATCTCGAAAGTGTTACGCTTCAGGATATGTATGCCTATATCGCATTTAAAGACAGAGTTGATTCAAATGGCTCTGCGGCAAAATTTAGAAAAGTTGCAAGCATAAGAGCTTTCTATAAATATCTATACGAAAAGATTAAAGTTATTTCCAATAATCCTTCATATGAGCTCGAATATCCTAAGCTTGATAAGCGTCTACCTATATATCTTACTCTAAACGATGCTACAAAGCTTTTAGAGACCGTTGAGACGGAGAAAAAAGTATTTCTCAAAAAAAGAGATTTTGCTATCATGATGGTCTTTTTAAACTGCGGGCTTCGTCTGTCTGAGCTTGTAAGCCTAAATGTTGATTCTATACACGAAGACAACAGCGCATCTGTTGTTGGTAAAGGAAATAAAGAGCGTATAATCTTTTTAAACGATTCGACTATCGCCGCAATAAACGACTATTTGACCGTAAGGCCTGATGAGAGTCTTATAAATGAAAGAGACAAAAACGCACTGTTTTTAAGTCAGCAAAACAATCGTATTTCAAATCGGGCTGTGCAACATATGATTGAAAAACGCGTTAAAGAAGCCGGTTTATCGAGTGATTATACCGTTCATAAACTGAGACACACCGCAGCAACTTTGATGTATAAATATGGCGATGTTGATATTTTAACTTTAAAAGAAGTTTTAGGTCATTCGAATGTCGCAACCACGCAAATCTATACACACCTTGACAATGAAATCATAAAAAAAGCTACTGAAAGCAATCCTCTCAGTAACTTCAATCTGAAAGATGAAGAAAAATAGAAAAGTCGCTTGATTTTTCTGTTCTTCATCTTTTTTTATTTATGATTGTTAAAATAATTTCAATTAATTTTTATCTAGATTTCTAAGTCCAAACATCAGTGCAATCTTTGCATGTTCATATGTTATTCCGCCTTGATAATATGCGGCATATGGCTCTCTTATCGGCGCGTCACAGCTTATCTCTATGCTTGAACCTTCGACAAATCCGGGTGCCGCCATTATAACTTGGTCTTCATATCCCGGCATATCCCAAGCTGTAGGAATTGCATATGAATCCACAGCACCGGCTTGTTGAATTCCGATTGTAAATTGTTTAAGCGCTTCTTTGTCTTCAAATATAATTGTTTGTACAATATCGCTTTTCGAAAATGTTTCATCCGGAATTATTTTATAGCCTCTATCTTTCATTACCTGTGCGATAAGATATGCGCCCTTCATCGCTTGTCCGACCACGTGTGGTGCGAGGAAAAGACCTTGAAGGGTAAATCTGGTTGTTCCGAAAGTAAGCCCTACTTCCTTCCCTATTCCAGGCGCTGTCAAATTGTTTGCAGCGCATTCAATCAAATCTTTTTTACCAACCAAGTATCCGCCTGAAAAAGCGATTCCTGCTCCAGGATTTTTAATTAAGCTGCCGGCCATCAAATCTGCTCCGACGTCTGTAGGCTCATCATATTCGGTAAATTCTCCATAACAGTTGTCTACAAAAATAATAACGTCTTTCTTGTGAGCTTTTACGCAATCAATTACTTCTCCTATTTCCTCTATATTAAAAGCTCTTCTTAGAGAATAACCTGTGGATCTTTGTATGGCAACAACTTTTGTTTTGTCGTTTATTGCATCCAATATAGCTTTTTTATCAAATTGATTATTTTCATCGAGCGGTACATATTTTACACTTACACCCTTTGATTTTAGATTATTTTTTTCATTTCCCACATATCCCAAAGATTTTTGCATAGTATCGTATGGAATGCCTGAGATATATAATAGTTCATCGCCCGCATTTAAAACAGAATCAAGTCCAAGATATATAGCATGTGTCCCTGACGCAATAGACGGTCTTACAAGCGCATCTTCAGTGTTAAACACTGTTTTGTATATCGTTTCGGTTTTATCTCTTCCCGGGTCCGCATATCCATAACCTGTCGGCCAGAAAAAGTCGCCCGAACCTAGATTTGCATCTTGCATTGCCATCAATACCTTTTGTTGATTGTGAAAAACTATTTTATCAACTTCCGTAAATTGAGTTTTTATTTTAGTTTCTGCAAGCTCAATTTCGTCAACAATATCTTTATCAATATTATAAAAATTATAAAAATCCCTCAATTTTTTCCTCTCTTTCAATGAATTTCACTACTTGTGAAACATTTTCAAATTCATTTACATCTATCATTTTTACATTTGAATCGTTTCGAAACCATGTCAATTGTCTTTTAGCGTAGTTTCTTGAAAATTGTTTGAGCTTTTCAATGGCAAAATCATAGTCCCACTCACCTTCAAGATATTTTATGATTTCTTTATAACCGATTGCCTGCATGGATTGATTTTCTTTTGTTATTCCATTACTCATAAGTTGTTTGACCTCGTCAACCAAACCATCCGCAAGCATTATATCGACTCTATTATTTATTCTTTCATACAATAAATCTCTTTGCATTTCCAGTGCATAATAGCTGAAAGTTATATCCTCATTAATTTTTCTTATGGTATTAAAAGTATCTGAGAATTTATTCCCGGTACAAATAAAATACTCTATCGCTCTGATATTTCTTTTTGTATCGTTTATATTTATTCTATCAAAAGATTTTTTATCGATATGAAAAAGTGCATCTCTCAAATATTCTATGCTCTTTTCCTCGAAAATTTCGTATAATTTGTTCCTAACATCATCATCTTGGCTGTTGTCGTCAAGATTCATATCATAAATCAGTGAATTTATATAAAAACCTGTGCCACCGCAAACAATCGGAATTTTATTTTCTGCATTTAAGTTATTTATTATCTTAAATGCATCTTCTCTATATTCCTTAACGCTGTAGTTTTCGTAAGGCTCCTTAATATCAATAAGGTGATGTTTAATCCCCTGCATCTCTTCATCTGTCACTTTCGCACTTCCGATATCGCATCCTCTGTATATTTGAATCGAGTCTGCCGAAATAATCTCGGTATTTAGTGCTTTTGCAAGTTCAATAGATGTGCTTGTCTTGCCGACAGCCGTAGGTCCGGCAATGATAATTATGTGCGGTTTACTCATGTAAAATCCCCTCAATGAATCTATCTTCATCGACAATTGTGAAGATGTTTTTACCTTGCGGAGATGTTAAAGGATTCTCCGAATTTAATACATCAAGTAAAATCCCTTTGATTTCATTTACATTTACAAGTTTTGAGCTGTTTGATGCAATTTTACTCAAGCTTGAAATGAGCGACTTCTCAGTGATATTTTTATGACTCTTGCCCCCTTCAATTGTATAGACCAAATCATCGAAATTGCTTTTAATAAATTTATCACTTATAAGCGACGGAACACCGCGAAGCACAACTGTATTCTCGCCCATAATCGAGATGTCAAAACCCAGTTTAGATAAAATCTCAATATTTTCTTCAATTTTTTCCAAAGTGCCGCGGTCATAGTTGTAAACAAACGGCTCAAGAACTGTTTGCGTTCCAACAGATTTATTTGTGTAGTCAGAATTTATTTTATCATACAACGATCTCTCAATTGCGTTTTTTATATTAACGACAATCATGCAATTCTTCGGTTTGTTCTCAATCAAAAAATAATTATTAAAAACTATGCCAAGCGGAATATTAAAATTCCACATTCCATCAATTGGAAGCAGAGCTTCAATACTCGTCTCTGTCTTTTTTATAACTTCCTCTTTTTTAACAACAATATTTGGAATTTCAAATTGAAAATCGGAATCTATAATATCATCTGAGTTAGATTCATTTTCAAATTCATAATCATATCCGTCGTCAGCGGCAGTCTTAACTTCATCATAATCCATATTTAAGCTGCTTTTTATGTTTTGAGGTGAATTTTTAACTGTATCTTCGACTTCCACAAATTTTTGAACATCTGTAGAATTGTCTTCATCACTAAATTCTTCCTCATCTTCTACGGTAAAAGAAATACTCTCTTCAGTGGATGCACTGACAACGTCTTTATTTGATTTCAAAGCTTCATAAATTGAACTTTCAACCAAATATTTAACCTTGTCAAAATCATTAAACTTAACGAACTTTTTCGAAGGATGAATGTTGACATCAACTGAATCTTTTGGAACTGTAAGAAAAATAAAATAAACAGGCCTTCTATTTTTTGGAATTACACCATAATAAATCCCCTCTATTAATTTCTCAAGTTCTCTATTCTCCGTGATTCTTCCGTTTACAAACAAGAGAGACTTGTTTTTCCCTACATTTGAATTGTCGCTGTTTCCAATAAGACCATAGATTTTATAATCATCAAATGTTTTATCGAGCTCTATTGTCTTTGTTGCGGTGTTTAAATCATATACTTCCAAAATAGTCGTTTTAAGATTGCCCGAACCGCTTGTATTAATCACAATTCTGCCATTTGAAATAAGCCTGAAAGATGTACTGTAATAAGCGACTGCCATGGTTTCTATAAGAGCTATAATTTGATTTTCTTCAGTTCTATCCGACGCAAGAAAGTCGCGTCTTACCGGCATATTTTTAAAAAGATTTGAAGACTCAATAGTAGTCCCGTAGTTTGTTACAGCCTCCCCTTTTGAAACAAATTCACCGAAAGAATATTTGATATTAAGACCCAAATTTTCTTCGTGTGTCTTGGTTGTAAGAGAAACTTCAGAAACATTTTGAATAGAATTTAATGCCTCCCCCCTGAAACCTCTTGTATCAAGTGAAAACAAATCTTCGAAGTTTGTAATTTTTGAAGTGAAATGCTTCTTAAACACATCAGGTAAATCCTCATCAAAAATTCCCGAGCCGTTGTCGGTAACTCTTATATAGTCTTTTCCCCCTCTTTTGATTTCAACTACAATATCCGTTGCGCCGGCGTCGATGGAGTTCTCAACCAATTCTTTAATGATTGAAACAGGTCGATTTATAATTTCGCCCGCAGCAATATTTTCAATTGTTTTATTGTCGAGTTTAATAATTTTTTTCATATTATTCCTTCGCTTTTTTAATAATATTATTTATTTCCATCATTGCATCAATCGGTGTCATCGAATTTATATCAAGACTCAAAATATAGTCTCTAAGTGAATTGTCAACCGCAGCCGGTTCTTCCTCATAGCTGTTGTTTAAGAAATCGACCTGTTTTCCGTTTCTATAATTTATTTCCGCATCCTTCTGGAATTTCCGTGCTTTTGAAATAACTTCATCCGGCAGTCCTGCAAGTTTTGCAACATGAATACCATAACTCTTTGACGTTATGCCCGGTGTGACTTTTCTCAAAAACATTATGTCATTTCCCTCTTCTTTAATTTTAAGCGTAAGATTAAAAATGATATTTGAAAGCGCTTCCAGATTGGACAATTCCTGATAGTGCGTTGAAAATAAAGTGAAAGCTTTAACTCTATCGGTTATATATAAAACGACCGCTTTCGCAATTGCCATTCCGTCAAACGTGCTCGTTCCTCTGCCGACTTCATCCAAAATTATAAGTGAATTTTTTGTAGCATTTTTTAATATATAACTAACTTCGCTCATTTCAACCATAAATGTCGACTTTCCGGAGTAAAGTGAGTCGCTTGCGCCAATTCTAGTAAATATTTTATCCACAACACTCAAATCACCTGAATCCGCAGGAATAAACGAGCCTATTTGTGCCATTATCTGTATAATCGCAACCATTCTCATATATGTGGACTTACCGCTCATATTAGGTCCCGTTATTATCGCAACTCTGTCGAGCATATTTAAATTCACATCATTCGGAATAAACTCTTCCAAATTGTTCATCATTTCAATAACCGGATGTCTTGCGTTAACAAGCTCAATTTTCGACTCGGTGTTGAATTTCGGTCTAACATACCTGTTTTCTCTTGCAACGGTACTAAGAGCAATATAAACGTCAATTTCCGCAAGGTCAAATGCAAGTTTCTTCAAAGATGGAATGAACTCCATAAATGAATCCAACATCTCGAAATATATGGTTTTTTCAAGTGCAAGCGCAATGCTTGAGGAGTTTAATACATTGTATTCAATCTCCCTAAGCTTTTTTGTCTTATATCGTTCTGCATTCTTTAAAGTCTGAGTTCTTTCAAACTCATCAGAAACCTTGTCCGTTTGTCCCTTCGAAACCTCGATATAATATCCGGCAAGTTTATTGTATTTTATCCTTAAAGTTTTTATATCAGTCTTTGCTCTAAGCTCATTTTCGTAATTTATAAGTTTGTCGGTAATTTCGGTCCTGTCGTCTCTTATTTCGTCGAGTTCGCTGTTGTATCCGTGTCTAATGACATACCCGTCATTTATTGACATAGACGGTTCATCAGCTATTGCATCTTTAAGTTTTGTATAAATCTCTTTGTGTTCATCCAGGTCCGAGAGCCTTTTCATAGACTCTGAGCCGAGAGCCGAGATTTCATCTTTAATAAGCGGAATGATTCGAAGCGTCTCTTTTAGATTCAACAAATCTTGTGGTGAAGCGGATTTTTCAGAAATCTTTGACACAATTCTTTCTATATCGAAAGTATTTGATAATAAATTTTTAATAGTTTCCGCTTCAATGGGATTGTTGTAAAAAACTTCCACGACATTTTGTCTATACGATATCTCGCGAATATCTTTTAACGGTCTTTCAATAATAGCCTTGAGTCTTCTTGCACCTTTAGAAGTTATAGTCTTGTCCAAAATCGAAAGTAGACTCCCCTTCTTCGTGTTGTCGGTAATATTTTTTGAAAGCTCAAGATTTCTTATAGCGCTCTCGTCGAGCTCAAGATATTTTGAAATGTCATACGAAATAATATTGTCTATATGTTTTAAATTTACATTTTTATTTTCAAATAAATATTTAAATAAATTTAAAATTGACAATTTTAAATTGCCGGCATTTTTGTGCACACTATAATCTATTCCTGTAAATTCGGAAATCTTTTCTTTAATTTCCTCAAAATTTGGAACTTCATTTTTAAGAACTGTATAATAACCGAGCTCTTTGAATTTTGAATATAACTTAACGTCATTTACAATAATTTCTTTCGGATGAATTCTCATTATTTCATCATAAATACTCTTAAAAGAATCAAACACAAAATCATTCGAAACATAAAGCTCCCCGGTCGAAATATCAGCATATGCAATCGAAATATTATCGTCGACATAAATCGAAGCCAAAAAATTGTTGTCGTCATCAGATAAATACTCCGTATCTATTATAGTGCCCGGAGTATAAATTTTTATTATACCTCTTTCGACAAGCGCCTTCCCTTGTCCGGGCTCTTCCAATTGCTCGCAAATTGCGACCTTGTAATTGTTTTCTATTAACTTTTTTACATAAGTAAGCGATGCGTGATGCGGCACTCCACACATCGGCGCTCTCTCCTCAAGACCGCAGTCCCTTCCGGTGAGAGCAAGCCCCAAAACTCTCGAAGCTTCTATTGCATCGTCAAAAAACATTTCATAAAAATCACCGATTCTATACATCAAAATAGAATCCAATGCCTGATCTTTTATGGATGCATATTGCCTCATCATCGGCGTTAACTTTTCTTTGTCTATGCTTTCAAATAAACTCATTAAACCATCCGTCCAAAACTTGTAAAAGTGTTAATCTTCTCTATTTCTACCTCAACAATTTTTCCGATATCTTCCCTGTCCCCATCAAAAACGACAAGGCGTCCATAAGGATTTCTACCCTCGAGAGTGTGCTCTCTCTCATTGTATGATTCAACCAAAATCTCATATCGATTTCCAATTGTACCTTCATGATTTTCGAGCTGAATACTATTCATCAAATCGGTCAATCTATTGAATCTATCTTTAACAATGTTCTCATCTATTTCTTTTAGCTTTGCAGCAGGTGTGTTTGGCCTTGGGCTGAAAATAAATGTAAATGCACTGTCGTATCTAACCTTTTTTACAATATCCAAAGTCTTTTCAAAATCTTCTTCCGTCTCCGTCGGATATCCAACAATAATGTCTGTCGATAGCGAAATATCAGGTCTAATCTTTTTCACCTTGTCTACAATATACATATATTTTTCAGTGTCATAGTGCCTGTTCATATCTTTTAAAACCTTGTCCGAGCCTGACTGAATCGGAAGATGGAGTTGGGGCATAAGCTTGTCAAGTTTTCCATACAGCTCCAAAAAATCATCCGTTATATCTCTCGGATGCGGAGTCATAAATCTTATTCTCTTTAAATCTCTAATCTTATTAAGCTCTATAAGAAGCTCAGTAAAACTTCTTCTAGGCGTCAAAGTTTTGCCATACGAATTTACATTTTGTCCAAGAAGCATAACTTCTTTCACACCGTCTTGAACCAAAAACTTAACCTCATCAACTATATCTTCCACAGTCCTTGAAGTCTCTCTACCTCTTGTATAAGGCACAATGCAATATGTGCAAAAATTATTGCATCCATAAGTAATATTTACAAATGACTTATATTTAAAAGGTCTGACTGCATCAAAAGTTTTATCGGTATATTCATTTTTTTCTAGAACTTCAACAATTCTTTCTCCGGTTTTGAGATGTTTTTCAAGTAAATTTCTAAAATTATCTATATTATTTGTTCCGAATATAATTTTTACATTTTTAAATTTAGCTAATATTTCATTTCGAATTTCTTCAGATTGCATCATGCAACCGCAAATACAAATTATTTTGTCATAATACTTTTCGTTGCCCTTGAGCCACCCTAAATTTCCGTATACTTTATTTTCTGCATTTTTTCTAATTGCACATGTATTAAAAATAATAATTTTTGCATCATCAACTTCATCCGTCGGCTCATATCCCATATCTTCCAAATCATATTTTAAAATTTCAGAATCATGCTCGTTCATCTGACAGCCGTATGTTTTTATAATATACTTTTCTTTCAATGTAAATCACCCTTAAATAAGAATAAAGCTGCCAAAAAGGCAGCTATTCATTTTATTAAATTCGTTAAAATTTATTCTTCGCTATTTTCTGTAGCTTCGCCTTCTGATGCGTTGTCATCTAAATTTAAAGCCATCTTTTTTAATTCTCCAAGAATTTCGCTATCAATCAATGGATTGTCGATAGGATTTGTATCAACCTTTTCTTCTTTTCTATTGTCATCAAATGACTTTCTAGGTGCTCTTTCTCTTCTTGGTTTTCTTTCGCGTTTTTCTTCTTCAGGTTCGGTTAAAGCACGGATGCTCAATGAAATCTTTTGATTATCTTTGATGTCTGTAATCTTTGCTTCAACTTCTTGTCCCATGTTCAAGATATCAGAAGGTTTTTCAATGTGTTCTCTGCAAATTTGTGAAATATGGATAAGTCCATCAATTCCTTCGGCTAATCTTACGAAAGCACCAAATTCCGGCATAGAAACAACTGTTCCTTTTACTACATCTCCGACTTTGTTATTCTTCTTGAATACTTCCCATGGATCTTCGGTTGTTTGTTTTAGTCCTAATGAAATACGATTCTTTTCTCTATCAAATCCTAATACTAAAACTTCAACTTCATCGCCTACGCTCAAAACTTCTTTTGGATCTCTTACTCTGTTCCAAGCTAAATCAGTTATGTGAATTAATCCGTCAACGCCTCCGAGGTCTACGAAAGCACCGAAGTTAGTCAAGCGCATAACTTTGCCCTTTCTTAATTGACCTTCTTCAACACCTGACCAAAATTCATCTTGTTCTTTTTGAATTCTAGCTTTTTCCAATTCTCTTCTTGAAACAACGCAACGTCTCTTAGATTTATCAAAATCTATAATTTCAACTTTTACAGTCTCACCAACAAGACTTGATAAATCTCTTCTAAATCTATCAAAAGAATGGCTTGCAGGCATAAATGCACGCGCACCCTTATACTCAACGATTAATCCGCCTTTTGTTTGTTCTTTTACAAAAACTTCAATCGGCTCTTTTGCTTCAAACTTTTCCTCTAACTCATTCCAAGCTTGAACATCTTTGATTCTTCTTAGACTCAAAACTACATTGCCTTCACCGTCATCGACTTTAACAATGTAAACATCGATTTCGTCTCCAGCCTTGTATTCTGTTCTTGGATCGGTTAGATCTGTTGGTAGTTCATCTCTGTCAATAATTCCGTCAGATCTATAGTTAATATTAACCATAATTTGACTTTCAGTTACGTAAAGTACAGTGCCTGGGACAATTTGTCCTCTTTTGATACGTGTGAATGTATCATCAATCTTTGCCATCATTTCGGCGTGGTCTTGTTCGTTGACTGCATTGTTAGACGCATTTTCTGTTGTTTCGGTTGAAACTTTTTCGTTTTCGTTAATCATAGTTGACTCTCCTTTTTCATTGTGGTTAAAAGAATCTGTTACTGTGTCTTTAGATGGAATATTTGCATCTGTTTTATTAGATTCATGATTCTCTATTGGGTCATTTTTTGCAACTATCTTATCCGAAGCTACATTGTTCTCACCGAGATCAATACTATCTTTGTTATTAATGTCGTTTAACACTCTAACAGCCTCCTTAATAATCCAGTCCGGAGTAGATGCCCCGGCTGAGATTCCAATACTATTATACATTGAAATCGAAGATAAATCAAGCGAAAAAACATCATTTGCAAAATAATATGGAAAATTTTTTTCTTTTAAAATATTGCAAAGCTCCTTCGTGTTGTTTGAGTTCTCGGAGCCTAATATTATAATAGCTTCAACTTCATCCATCAACTCTATCAAACTTTTACGTCTTTTAGAAGATGCTCCACATATTGAATTAAAAACTTTAACTTTGTTTCCGAATTTGTCACAAATCACCTTAGTTAATAAATCAGCTTTATCATAATTTAAAGTCGTCTGCATTGTAACAAAATATAAATCCTCTTTTAAGCTTTCAATTTGTTCCGGTGAATCTATTACAATACAATTCTTCACCTGAGATTTTGTAGCAATAACTTCCGGATGATTCGGATCTCCAAAAATAATATTTGTGTAGCCTTCCTCTTCTTTTTCAATCATTTTATTATAAATATTTAATAAAATAGGACAAGTTGTGTCAATAAGTTCATATCTTTTCGATAATTCTTCTTTTTCTTCTTTTATTGTGCCATGGCTTCGCAAAATAATCTTATCGCAACTGCAATTTTCTTCAAAATCTTTTATTCCATGTTCATACAAATTATTTTGAACATCTTGATTGTGAACAAGTTGTCCAATGATTGCAGTTTTTGAAGATGCATTTGATACTGCAAGCTCATATGCTCTTTTTACACCAAAACAAAAGCCAAGTTCTTTGGCTACAACTACTTTCATTATCCAAGCTCCTTAATGTGTCTGATTATTTCTCTACTCCAAGCGTCATAATTTTCTTTTTGAGATAAACTTTCATCTAATTTCGGCTCAAGTTCTTCTCCAAAATAAATATCCACTTTAGAAAATATCCTATAAGTCGAAACAATCTTTACAGGCAAAACATTTGAATTGGCTTTAAACGCAATTAAAGCAACACCACTTTTTACATCGCTCTCACGAAGCTCTTCAAGTCTTGTCCCCTGCGGAAAAATCCCTAAAACTTCGTCATTTTCCAAAACTTCTATACATTTTTTAATAGTTGCTAGACTCGGCTTTTCCCTGTCGACAGGTATAACATCTTGCGAATATAAAATTTTTGCTAATAATTTGTTATTAAATAGCTCTTTCTTTGCCAAAAAATGTATGTGACGTGGTGAAAATAAATACAAAAAAACCGAGTCCCAATTTGATTTGTGATTTGGACAAATTATAACTCTTCCTTCTGATGGAATTCTATCCATATCGTGAAGTTCTATTCTAAAAAATATTTTAACAAAAGTTCTAACAATCCAAACTATAACTTTCATTTAATCAAGACCCCTAATTATTCTTGTGATTTTTTGAAGCGATTCCTTTACAGAATCGTTTGTAGTATCAATTATAATTGCATTCTCCGGAATACAAAGAGGACTGTACTCTCTGTTCTTGTCCCTATCATCCCTGATTTTTAAATCTTCTCGCACCTCGGAAACCACAATGTCAGATTCCGGATTCTTTCTTTTTATTTGAAGAATTCTTCGCGCTGCTCTTTTCTGTATATCTGCTTCTATATAAAACTTAAAATCCGCATTAGGCAAAACACTACTTCCAATGTCTCTTCCGTCAACTACAACTGACGTATTGGCGGCAATTTCCTTAATAATATTGTCTACATAATTTCTTACAAAAGGATAAGTTGCAATTTTGCTGCTAAGTTCCGTCACATCAACAGTTCTGATTTCGGATTTAAGCCTCTTCCCGTCAAGCATAACTCCGTTTTTCGAATAACTGATGTTTATATCTTCTAAACTTTTTTCATAATTATCAGAGGTAACTCCGTTCGTAATAAAATAATATGCGATAGCTCTGTAAATAGAGCCGGAGTCGATGTGTGTAAAATTCATAACTTTTGCAAGTCTTTTTGCCAATGTGCTTTTACCTGAACCGGAAGGTCCATCAAGTGTTATAATCATATTATTTATCCTCCTTATAATCCGGCCGTAGTCCGACAGCTCTCTTTAAATATACATGTTTCGGAACAGCGTTTATTTCAGCATGTATTATAAATCTTATACAATGTTTAAGCGAACCTTCTACATCCATCTCCTGCATCGAAAGAATCGGAACATCTATATTTGCCGCCCTGATTCCCGGACCCGGATATGCCGCCCTTATATCTTTTGTGCATGTCGTTATAATTGAAATAATATCTTTTTCATTGAGAGAATTTCTTTTTACAATTTTCTCAATCAACTCTTTTGACGCACTTAAAACTTCTTCTTCAGTGTCGTTTTCAATTGTTGTGGCTCCTCTTATAGCTATCATTTCAACCCTCCAAATATAAATAAGCTTTATATGCCGTACTGAATGCAATTTGCAAATTATACCCACCGGTGTTTGCGGCTACGTCCAATAGTTCACCAATAACAAACAAATTATCCACAAGTTTTGACTCCATTGTTTTTGGATTTATCTCCGAAACCTTAACACCACCATCGGTTATTATCGCCTCATTTATCGGTCTTCTCGCGGTCACATTAAACTTCATATTCTTAATAACATTCGAAAGCCTTTGTCTTTCTTCTTTAGTTATAATATTTGAGTTTTTTCCCATGTCTATATTTGAAAGTTCAAGAATCGGCTCAACCATATTAGAAAGCAAAAGATGGTTTAAAGAGTTTTTAATCATTTTCGTGCTTGCTTCGTCCAAATCTCTTTGAATGCGATTTTGTAGCTTTTCATCGCTAAGTGCCGGTTTAAGATCTAAACTTAAAACATCTCCTTTTTTTACAAAAGGACTTAGGCGAAGAATTGTTGGACCACTCAGTCCATAATGCGTGAATAAAGCCTCCCCAAACTCTGATTTTATCACTTTTCTCTTTCGAATCAATTTAAATTCAATATTTTTTAAAGAAATACCCATAAGCTTTTCTTTAAACTTTGAGTCCGTCTCAACTCCGACAAGCGCCGGTTTCGGCTCGATTATTGTGTGACCGAACGATTTTAAAAATTCATATCCATCACCTGTTGAACCGGTTGTAGGATAACTCAATCCACCAGTTGCAACCACAAGATTCTCACAAGTATATTTTTCCTTATCCGTTAATATTATAAACTTTTCCCCGAATTTTTCAATTTTTTTCACGCATTTGTTAAATTTAAAAATACATTCGTTGTTTTTATAAAGGCAATCGGTCACATCTCTTGCTCTATCACTTATAGGAAAAATTCTTCCTCCCCTTTCGACTTTTGTTTTTAAATTTCTATCGTTGAAAAAATCAACAGTCATTTTGTTGTCAAAATCACTTATAGCCGAATAAACAAATTTTTCATTTGTAAAAATCTCTAAAAAAATATCCTCCTTAGAGCAATTATTTGTGATATTGCATCTACCTTTCCCGGTAATATTTAACTTTTTACCTGGATATGGATTTTTTTCTAAAACAAGAGTATTTCTGTTATTTAAAAGAGCCGACAAAAAAAGTCCTGCCGCTCCTGCACCAATTATAATATTTTTATAATCATTCATTTTCTTTACTGCTTTCAAATATATTATATGTTTTCCAAATAAGCTCCATATTTGTGAGTGAATTTATAGTTTTTTGCTTGTTCTTTAAACTCAAATCGATAATTATAGAATTTATTACAGCCATCGGAACAACAAGCGAGTCCACAAAAAATAAAATATTATTTTGCACTATAAGATTTATATCAGAAAATTTTACAAGTGGATTGTTCTCACTATCTGTCAGCAAAATAAGTTTTGCTCCTTTTGAACTTACATATTTAAAAATATCGTTCAAAGCTCTTGTATATCTTGGAAAACTTATTGTAAAGACAATATCATTTTCCTCTATATCAACCAATTCCTCAATGATAGTAGTTTCTTTTTCTCCCAAAAGGAACACATTCTTTTTTATAAGACTTAAATAAAAATTAAAATAAGAAGCAAGATAATGAGACGTCCGGCAACCTAATATAAAAATCCTGTTTGCATTGTTTAACTCGTTCGAAACACGGTTTATCTCTTCATTTGTTATATGCTCTCTTACTTTTCGCAGTGCTGCAATCTCCTCGTCAATTGAAATTAAATTTCCATCAACTTTTCTTTCTTCGTTATTTAACGAAAGCCTTTCAATCGAAGTCCTTGTACTCTTTATATATTCATTTATTAAAAGAACCAGCTCCGGATATCCTGTAAGTCCAATAGTTTGCGCAAATCGCACAACGGTAGATTCACTGATGTTTAGCATTTTTGAAAGATGCTTCCCTGTCATATCAAGTGGAATGTCTGAAGAATTTAGAAGAAAATCAGCTATTCTTCTTTGCATTCTACTCAATTTCGAATAATGAATATCTATTATTTTTTCTAAATTGTTATTTTCCATGTTCCACCTATAAATGTTTGCGTTTTAGTTCATCTACATATGCAAGTTCATCATTTGTAAAAACTCTATATTTCCCTTCCTTGACTTCTCCAAGAGCAATTCTACCATGAGTAAGTCTTTTTAACTCAACAACTGTAAAACCGAACTTCTCAAACATTCTTCTTATTTGCCTGTTTTTACCTTCGGAAATAATTATATGAAGCCTTGTTGAGTTCGAGGTTCTTTTCTTAATCTCTATTCTGCATTTTTTCGTCTTGCCGTCTTCTAAAGAGACGCCTTCCTCAATAGATTCTTTAATATCATCTTTTAAATATCCATTTAATATTACTTCATATCTCTTTTTTATATTATACGAAGGATGTGTCATTATATTTGCAAAGTCTCCGTCATTCGTATAAATTAGAAGTCCTGAAGTATCACTGTCCAAACGCCCAACACTAAACAAATGCCCTTTGTAATGAATCAGATTCCTTGCCAAATTTTTAGAATGAGGATCTTGATTTGAAGATAAGTAATTGAGCGGCTTATTCAAAACATAATATAAATCCGCATTTTGAATTTTTAATAATTTATTTTTAACTTTTACAGCATCATTTTCAACATCAACCATAAAACCCGGCTCATCAATCACCTTGCCATTAACAGTGACAAGTCCCTTTTCTACAAGCTCGTCAGCTTTCCTCCTTGATGCGTATCCGCACGCTGCAATATATTTATTTATTCTCATCTCACTCATATCTATTCTTCCTCTTCATCGTCAAGCATAAAATCTATATCTTCATCTTTTATTTCTGTGAATTTTAGCTTTTCCTTTATCTCGTCCCTGTCCATTAATGGCGGCAAATCAGCTAGACTCTCAATATTAAAAGTCATTAAAAATTTATCGGTCACTTTATATACAAATGGCTTTCCCGGCGCTTTTAATCGTCCAACTTCATATATAAGTTCATTTTTTAAAAGATTTTGGATCGAACCGTCGGAATTAACTCCTCTTACATTGTCGACAACTGCTTTAGTCGTCGGTCCTAAGTATGCAATAACAGAAAGTGTCTCCATATTTGCCTCTGTAATATTTTTCTTCAATACTTGAATCCCGAATGATTTTATAGACTCTCCATATTCCGGATTTGTGCTGAATGTAACCAATCCGCCTGCCACTTGAAGTCTTATTCCTCTCTCGCGATAATCCGTTTTTAATTCTTCTATAATTTTATTAACTTTTGAAATCTCGACCTCAAAAAAATTGGCGATTTCCTTAACTTCAATCGGATCCCCCCAAGCAAAAATCAAAGCTTCTATAGAGTTTTTTAAATATACATCGTCCATTATTTCTTCTCCAAATATATGTCTGAAAAATTTTCTTCCTGATAAAAGTTAATTTTCCCTTGGTTCAAAAGCTCAAGCACCGCCAAAAATGCCGTTATTATAAAATTCTTTTCCTTTTTATTGACTACTTTGCTAAAATCGAGTTTACTCAATTTATTTATGTCTTCTATAATTGACTGAGCCAGATTATCTACTTTGTACTTGTCTTTAAAAATTACAGTCTGCGAGTCTGAAGACTCATCCTCAAATGACCCGTTTAATAGCCTATTAATAGAACTATTTAGTCTATAAGTGCTTCCAACAACTTTAAAATCCGTCCCTATATCAAACGAATTCAAATCTGTATATCTTGTAAAACTCAGCTTGTTTTTATCGTAAAGCTTTCTTAAAACTTCGGATTGAAATTTAAATTTACTATACAAAATCAATTGCTCGACAAGATCGGACTGAAGATTTTCATCGTCATCAACATCTTTCGGCAGTAACATTTTTGTTTTTATATTTATTAGAGTTGCCGCCAAATATAAAAACTCAACTCGAATTTCAATATTTAAAGCCGACGCTTTACTCAAATAATCAAGATATTGCGATGTAATCTCATTTATCGGAATATCATAGATATCAATTTTATTTTTTCTTATTAAGTCCAGTAATAAATCGAACGGACCGCTATATGTTTCAATATTTATATCTATGGAATTCATGATACCATCCACAAAAATACAGGTTGAATAACCATTCCAAGGAATTTTGAAACTGCCCCGGAAATGATTAATACAAGCAGTATAAGTTGCGTATATCTATTGTATCTATGCACTTCATAAGCTGTATGTTCTGGAAAAAAAGACAAAATAATATTAGATCCATCGAGTGGTGGCAGTGGAATTAAATTGAAGAATGCAAGATTTAGATTATAAACAATAAAATAAAAAACAAAATCTCTTATTATTTCGCTGCTAAATGATATATCCTTTGCAATTTTTGCAGTTACAAATGCCAATATAAAGTTTGTTGCTATCCCTGCAATGCTTACAAAAAACATTCCGACATTGTAATTCTTCAGTTTTCCCGTGTCAACAGGAACCGGATTCGCCCATCCGAATTTAAATACAAAAAGACTGATAAGTCCAAATATATCAAGATGTTTAAATGGATTTAAGGTGAGCCTTCCGGACCTTTTCGCCGTGTCATCTCCAAAAAAATATGCGACAAGTCCGTGTGCCAACTCGTGCAAAACGATAGCAACCAAAAGCGCTACCATACTTATTAAAAATGTTTTGTCAAACATTAAATCACCTCATAGATTATTTTTTCTTCTATAATCGACTCTGAAATTTTATAAGAGCCTTCAATTTCATTCAAAATTTCATTTTTGTCTCGGTTTGAATATATAGTGAACAAGATATCTCCGCTCTCTACTTTCTCTCCGTTTGTCTTGTTGAAATATATGCCTGCTCCATAGTCAATCTCGTCTTCTTTTTTCTCTCTGCCTGCACCGGAAATTAATGAAATTTCTCCAAATTTTAATGCATCATAATAAACATATCCGCTCGACTCCGCTTTTACTTGAACCGCAATTTTAGAAAGATTAAATTTTGAAGTGTCTTCTATATACGAAACATCTCCGCCTTGCGACTTGACAAGTTCTTTAAATTTCTCAAAAGCTTTTCCGCTTGAAATAGTATCATCAATCATTCTTTCGGCTTCCATTTTGGATATGTTTTTAAGTAGTCCCAAAACCTCTACTGCTATAGACTTTGTAATTTCATAAGAACTCGACTTGCTCTTGCCGGATAATACTTCAATAGCTTCTATAACCTCAAGGGAATTTCCAACCGTATATCCGATAGGACTATCCATATCACTCAAAAGAATTTTACATTCTCTACCATGTTTTATTGCAATATCTTTCATTAAGTTTGCAAGTTTTCTCGCATCCTCAATATTTTTCATAAATGCGCCTTTGCCGACTTTTAAGTCAATAATAAGCGCTTTATTTTTTATAGCCAATTTTTTCGACATTATTGATGACGCGATAAGCGGAATGCTGTCAATGGTTGCAGTAACATCTCTGAGCTCGTAGAATATTTTATCAGACGGTGCCAAACATGATGTTTGTGCACAAATAACGGCGCCTACATCTTTTGACTGTTTTAATATTTCCTCATTTGAAAGATGTATATTAAATCCCGGAATGCTCTCGAGTTTATCAAGAGTTCCGCCCGTTATACCAAGTCCTCTCCCACTCATTTTCACAACCGGAATACCGAGCGATGCAATTATCGGAACTAAAATCAATGTGATTTTATCTCCAACGCCACCTGTTGAATGTTTATCGAAAGAAAATTTTGAAACTCCTTCAATATCCAAAACCTCTCCTGTTTCAACCATTGCATTTGTTAGGTTGGATGCTTCATCCGCAGTCATCCCGTTTAAATATGTTGCCATAAGAAAAGCAGAAATTTGATAATCCGGAACATTATTATGAACAACTTCGCCTACAAAATAATCAAGTTCATCTTTTGTAAGTTCAAGAGAGTCTCTCTTTTTTGAAATTATATCAGTTATTCTCATCAATATACTCTTTTGCTAAAAAGTATGCCATTATAGTTTTTGCATCTTTAATTTCGAGACTATCAATTTTTTCTTTCATCTCCTCAAGAGTCATTTCGAAAACTTCGATTGCCTCTTCATCCCTTTCTTTTTCTGAAACCTCAATTTCATCACTTATAAAGAAATGCATTTTTTCTGTTGTATATCCCGGACTTGAGTAAGACATAATTAAATAATTTAAATTCTTTGCAACTAGCCCTGTTTCTTCTTCAAGTTCACGAGCGGCAGCATCAATAGGAGTTTCACCTTTCATAACACCCCCCGCCGGAATTTCTATAAGAATTTCTTCGACCGGCTTTCTGAAATGTTTAAGCAAAACAATTTTATTGTTTCTGATAGCTATAATGGCAGCAACGTCACCGTGAACCACGACTTCCCTTTTTGAATATTTTCTATTTGGAAGCTCAACAGAATCAACCCTTAAATTAATAATTTTTCCATCATAAATATTTTCAGACTTAATAGTCGTTTCAGTATAATCCATTATATTACCTCTTTTCATCCAACAATAACTTTGCATTTTTAAGAGTTTCAGAAGTTATAGTGTCTCCGCTCAAAAGTCTTGCAATCTCTTCAACTCTTTCATTTTCATTCAATTTCTTTATAGAAGAAACCGTTTCATCACCGATATCTTTTTTTGTTATCTTATAGTGGCTGTCAGCCTTGCTTATAATTTGCGGCAAATGACTAATAATTAAAACTTGGCGTTTTTCAGCCAATTTTTCCAACCGCTTACCGACCGTGTTTGCAACTTTCCCGGATAGACCTGCATCGATTTCATCAAATACAAAAGTTTTATAATTATTTGCATCCGATAAAACATTCTTAAATGCAAGCATAAAGCGCGACATTTCACCACCTGAAATAATCTCTCTTATAGGTTTAAAAGACGAACCCTTATTTGTTTTTGCTAAAAATTCAACATCGTCAATTCCTTTTTCTGTCGGTTTTGAAACGCTGAACTCGACCTTGAACACGCTGTTTTGCATATCGAGTTCATGAAGTTCATCCGAAAGATTTTTCTCAAGCTTTTCCGCCGCATTTTTTCTTAAATTTGAAATCTTATTTGCGACAACATTGTATTCGTCTTCTTTAAGCTTAATCTTGTCCCTTACTTCTTGGATTCTTTCATCCAAATATTTTAAATCATTTAATTCAAGTTCAAGCTTTTCTTTCTTATATAATACACCATCAATATCCGTGGCGTACTTTTTTTCAAGCATTTGAAGCTTCGAAAGCCTAAGACTCAACTCCTCAATTCTTGACTCGTCATAATCCGTTCCGATATAGCTTGAAATGACACTTGAAATATCTTCCAATTCATACATTGATGTCTTCATTCTTTCAATCAAACCGCCAACATCGGACATATAATTTGAAATCCTTTCAAGATTATTGATAGACTCACCAAGCTTTGCAAGAACGTCATTGTTTTCAAACTGTTCATCGCTTCCTCTCAAGTTGTTATCAACATTCGAAAGAGTTTCTTGAATCAATTCCTGATTTTGAAGTTTTTTAAGTTCATCTTTGATTTCGTCCATCTCTCCCGGAACAGGGTTTATCTCATTTATCTCATTAATTTGAAATTCTAAAAAGTCAATTTCTGAATCTAAATTACTGCTCTTTTCGAGAAAGTTTTTAAGGGAGCTCGTCAAATCCTTAATCTCAATAAAAATATCCTTTAATTCGTTCTCAAGCTTGTCATATTCGTGATTATACTCTATTCTTGTCGCTTTATTTATAATTGAAAGATAGTTGTCCTTGTCGAGCAGCAATTGATGCTCATATTGACCATAAATGTCACATAAATATGCGCTTATCTCCTTTAAGTCGGCAAGCGTTGCTGAAAAACCGTTTATCCTCGAAACAGTCGGATAATCAAGATAAATATCTCTTCTTATTATCACCGTTTCTTCATCTATGTCACTGATAAGCCCCTTTTCACTCAATAGAGATTTTAGCTCATCTGTTAAACTAAATACCGCTTCGATAACGGAATGATCCGTTCCGGTTTTTATCATAGATTTACTTGCTCTTTCTCCCAAAGCAACTGACAAAGCTTCGAAGATTATACTTTTACCGGCGCCTGTTTCACCCGAAAGAATATTGAGTCCTTTCGTGAACATAATATCCGATTCTTTAATAAGTGCAAAATTATTAATTTTTAAATTTAAAAGCATCCGCACCCTCCAATGAACTACATTTGAAACCTTGCAAGAAATTCCTTGTTGCCGGCTTTCCCTTTTATTGGTGATTCTATTATACCACAAAACTTAAATCCATGCATATCAAACGCATTTTTTACATTCTCTATAGCCTTTAAATGTTTTGACGGATCCAAAACAATACCTCTTTTACTTACGCCTTTTCTTCCGACCTCGAATTGAGGTTTTATTAAAACTATAACTTCAGTATTTTCTTTGCTCATTTTTGCAATATCGTCAATAATTGCTTCAATTGAAATAAAACTCACATCACATACAATTATATCAAAAACTAAGCCTTTCTTTGAAAAATCTCTTATATCAGTTTCTTCGAAAAGATGAATTTTATCAATCCCTTTAAGACTTTCATGGAATTGGTCCTTGCCGACGTCTACACTGTAGACCTCTTTAGCGCCAAATCTTATAAGACATTCCGTAAAACCGCCCGTACTTGAGCCAATGTCAAGGCAGCTTTTTTCATGCAAATCTACATCGAAGTTTAAAATTGCAGCTTCGAGTTTAATGCCGGCTCGACTTACATATATATTTTCCTCATCAATGATTTTTATAATGTTTTTATCTGTAACATCAAATGAAGGCTTTTCTATTATATTATCATCGACCGAAACTCTGCCTCGCTTTATAAGGTCCTTTGCTTTCGAGCGAGTCATCTCATTTTCGGTGCTTAAATAAAGATCAAGCCTCATTTTTTATATATTCTTCAGAAAACAAATAATTGACAAGCTCATCAAAATAAGAAGTATCAATTTCGTTCGACAAATCATTAAGTAAAGCCTTTATATTTGTTTTTTTATCATTTATAAGATTCAAAATATTTATATCGTGTTTTTTATAAAACTCATCATTCTCATGGTCCGTAAAGTCATCTAATATTTGAAATGATTCACCAATTAAAAGTGCAAGTTCGTCAAGTTTATCTATAGTCTTTCTTCCTGCGCCAAGATATTTTGCCGTTCCTGTAATAGAGGCTCTGAACAAATTAGCCGTCTTTTTGATGATGACATTTTTATAATCGTCTATAGTTTTAGCGCTGTTTTCAAAAGCTTGCCCGTCAATCATGCCGGATGATCCCGCCATATTAAAAATAAATTTATAGGCCTCTATTTTTTCATTTTTCCCTGAATTAAAATCGTCCTCAAAAGCCATTTCACTCGCAAGACTAAGAAGCGCGTCTCCCGCCAATAATCCAATCATATTTCCATACTTTTTGTGTGTGCTTTCCTTGCCTCTTCTATAATCATCATTATCCATCTCGGGTAAATCATCGTGAACAAGGCTATAATTGTGTATAAGTTCAATCACGGAAGCAAAATGATAGATTTTAATAGGCTCAAAATTTAAAGACTGTGCAGTCAAAAAAGCAAAAATCGGTCTTATCCTTTTTCCACCTCTAAAGATTGAATAATTTATGGAATCTTTCAATTCTCTTGAGAGATATTCTTTTGAATCAATATATTTTTGTAGATAACTTTCAAAAGACTCTATATTTGAGCTATATTTTAAAATTACTTTATTCATTTTTAAAATTCGTCCGAATTAAAATCTAAATCTTCATCTTGAAGCTCGTTTTCCTTATAATCGTTTGCAACTATCACTTCAAATTCTTTTTCCATATTCGATAAATATTCATTGCACAATTTTATAAGAGACTTAGCCTCTTTAAAATATTCCATATTCTCACTTAAAGAAATATCGTCGTTTTCCATTTTGTCGAGCAGTTCATTAATCCTTTCAATGGATTTCTCATATGAAAAATCTTTATTTTGTTCCTTCGCCATTAGTCTATAACCTCCGTAATCTTGGAAACAATGGTCCTGTCTCCAACTCTTGTGTAAATTATATCGCCAACATTAATTTCCTTCAAATCTTTTAGAAGAATATCTTTGTCATTATAAGTAACAGAAAAACCTCTTGCAAACAATTTATTTAAATCACTCGAAGAAAGTCTCTTTTGAAGAGAATCGAGTCTTAGCTTATCCTTTTCGATTCTAAATTTTATCGAAGACTCACTTCTGTATTCATATCCTTCAAGCAAATTAACACCCTCGTCAATTTTCTTTGAGATTTCTCCCTTGAACGAATCCAAATAGAAAGACAAATTATTCTTTTCTTTATTTATTGCGCCTTTTATTATTATATCCAGTCTTTTGTTCGTTGCGTGCATTAAATCTTGAAGTTTGTAAAATTTATTTTTAGGACTTAGCTGTGCAATATTTTTCTCAATCAAATTTGAAAGCCTGGATTCATTTTTTAGAGCCCTTTCCATTTGAGCGTTCAGTTTATCGTTAAGTTCTTTGTTTTGGCGTCTAACCTCTCTTATATCAGGAGTCAGTTCTTCAGCAGAAGCCGTTGGTGTATCGCATCTCTTATCAGCGCAAAAATCACTGATAAAAAAATCCTCGGCGTGCCCGATTGCGGAAACAGTCGGATGTTTGCTCTTTACAATTCTTCTTGCGAGCGATTCATCGTTAAAAACAGAAAGCTCCTCGTAACTTCCGCCTCCCCTTGTCAAAAGAACAATATCTACATTCGTCTCGTCAAAATAATCAAATGCTTCTATAATATCTCTAACAGCATTAATTCCCTGAACTTGTACAGAATACAATAATAGCTTGACAAAAGGATATCTCCTCTTTATCGTATTTAAAACATCGTTAATAGCCGCTCCTCTGTCAGATGTAATAATTCCAATCTTCTTAGGATAAGTAGGAATCGGTCTTTTGGTTAATTCAAAAACACCTTCATCCGAAAGCTTTTCTTTTAAATCCAAAAATTTTTTATATAGAGAACCCTCTCCGTCAATAGAAATATTATTTACAATCAACTGATATGTGCCGTTTTTTTCATAAACATCAATCTTTCCAACTAGAGTTACTAAATCCCCTTCTTTAAAAGGAACTTCTGAAAATTGTTCATACATATCAAAAAGAAGACATTTTATTCTCGAATCGGAATCTTTTATCTCAAAATATAAATTGCCGCTCTTTGATGGCTCTTTAAAAGCGCAAACTTCCCCCTCGACTTTAACATTTTGAAGGAAAATATCACTAAATACAATTGTTTTTATATATTTATTTATCTCGCTTACAGAAAAACTACGCATTATCTGTCCTAACAATATTTCCTAAAAACGAATTAATAAATTTATAATTTAGTTCGTCAGAATACTTCTTTGAAATTTCCACAGCTTCATTTATAGCGACCTGATACGGCTGATTTAAAATATAAATTTCAGTCAGAGCAATTCGAATTATAGAAATATCTATTTGTGGAAGTTTTGACATCGGATAATTTTCGCTGTTTTCTTCTATTATAAAATTTATTTTAAAATAATTATCTTTAAAGCCATTTACAAGCTCACATGTAAACGGCAATTTATCAACTTCAAAGCCTTCGTTTTCTATTAAATTATTAAAAATATTTTCACTATAATCATTTTGCAAATCCATTGCGTATAATACTTTTACTGCAAGTTCACGTTGTAAAATTCTATCCATTTTTACCTCTATAAAAAATAGACCAACTCAAAAGATAATATCTAATTTGAGTCAGTCTATAGTATTCTAAGAATTAATTTTTCTTATCTAAAGCATTCTTGTCTACGGTGAGGCCTGTAATAATAACGTTGACCTCCCTAACATTAAGACCTGTCATACTTTCAACATTCAATTTAATGTTAGATTGCACCTTTCTGGACACTTCTTCAATCATAGAACCATAAACCAATTCTAATGATATTTCAATAACTACCTCACCTTCAGTCGATTCAACTTTTACGCCTTGGGCTTGTTTAGTTTTAGAAAAAATATCTGTAATTGTTGCAGTGACATTTTTAGTGATTTTAGAGACCCCTTCTATTTCTTCTGCAGCAATAATTGCAATATTCCCAATTACATTTTCAGTAATTGTAACTTTGCCTTCACCTATGCGAATACTGTTATCCATATCAATCTCTCCTTAAAAATCATCGTCCTCGTCGTCATCGTCTTGGTCTTCGTCCCAATCGTCCAACCAATCATCGCTGTAATCAGCATAGGAATCATCGTCGTCATCGAAATCGTCGTCATCGAAATCGTCATCATCCCAAATATCATCATTTTCAAAAATCATTTCGAGATCTGACAAATCGTCATCAACCATATTTACATATTCTTCCAATTGATTGAAATCTGTTTGAAGAATATTTATTTCATCTGAAACCATTTCAAGACAATCGAGAATTCCAAATAACAACTTGTTTTCGTCTTTCGATTCATCAAGTTTAAATCCTTCAGCCAATCCTTTTAAATATGCAACCTTTTTAACTAAATCTTGCATTTAATTAACCTCCTATACTCTTGATAAATATTCTCCTGAACGTGTATCAATTTTAATTATGTCACCGTTATCTACAAATAACGGAACTTGTAAAGTATATCCTGTTTCAACAGTTGCCGGCTTTGATGCACTTCCTGATGTATCGCCTTTTAGTCCCGGTTCAGTGTGTGTAACTTCAAGTTCAACAAAGTTAGGTGCTTCAACTTCAAAAGGTTTTCCTTCAAAGAATCTTACAAGAACATTGTCGTTTTCACGAATAAATTGTAAAGCTTCTTCTACTTCATCGTGTCCAAGCGGAAGTTGTTCATATGTTTCTGTGTCCATGAAATAATACAAATCCCCGTCTTGATATAAGTATTGCATTTCTTTTGTTTCAATATTTGCTTTTTCAAATCTTTCTGTCGGGTTGAAGTTCATTTCACGAGTTCCACCCTTTACAACATTTCTAATCTTTGTGCTTACAAAGGCTGCACCTTTACCCGGTTTAACGTGTTGGAAATCTAAAATTTGATAGACGTCTCCGTCCATTACAAAAGTTACGCCTTTGCGAAATTCACCTGCTGATATCATATTTACCTCCTCAAATTAAGGCTCAGTGTTAAATTTTAGATTGCGAGCCTTTATACGATAATGTTCAATAAATGTCAACCACCTATCAAACAGTCAATTCTAGATATATTATACACTAAAATTTAAAAATTTTCAATATTTCAATAAATTTTTTAGTGAAATGATTTAATATCAAGAGAAGAAAGGCTTTTAATATTTTCAAGCATTCTTACCTTAATATTTCTTACATCGTTTCGCTCAATTCTATCCAAATTTGTAATTGAGTTTGCAATTATTTTACCGTTAGAATTAAAACCGTTGTTCACTATATCGCCGGTCGTTATTAACGAACCGCTTAGAACAACTCCATCTCCAATTTCTATATCTCCATCGGAGACAATGAGCGGCTTTATAGAAACGCTATGATTAATGTTTGGCTCAATTTTTATCTTGCAGCCATTGAAATGAAGATATAACAATTCCGTATTTGCAATTTTATTAATTTGCTCATTTGTTTCTTCGTCGAATATATATATCCATTCATTATCATATGAAATGCGAATGTTTTTATTCTGAAATTCATAAATAGATAAAAAATTGTCGTTTATAAAATTCAGATTTTCACCGCTTAAAAGCACCTCTTTAAATTCATCCGGAATATTAAATTCTTCAAATTCGTTTATAAGTAAATATGGTCTCGGGGAATAAAAAAATCCGGGTATCATATCTATTTCCGCTGCATAAATAAATTTATCTCCATCAATCATATTTAAAAATAACCGATTATCCGAAGTTTTTGAAACACTGAATTTTATATTGTCTTTTGCAAAAATATATGAACTATCATTGCTGTATTTTCTATTATAAATTAACTCAGCTGCATTTTCTTTGTCATTGAGATTTTCTAAAAGAAGCGAATAACAGTCGAGATATCTTTGATATTCTTTATCGTAGTTCTCTGTAATTTGTCTGTTTAAACTTGTGTCTTCTATCAAATATACTACAAGAGTTGATATTATTAGTAAAAATAAAATAACTCCATATAAAATAAATCCTCTAATATTCTTCATAGTTGAAAATCCTCAAATAATCCACAAATTCATCTGTATCATTTTTCAAATAAATTTTCAGAGTGTCATCTTCAATTGTAAGTTCAAATTCGGAAATATCTGAATCTATTCTGTTTCTATTGTTGCTAATGTTTTTTAAAAATCTCTTGCTCAACTTATCCGGACTGAATCCATAATCGGTTCCGGCATTATAATAAACAGAATTACTCTTAAACCTGAAAAAGAAGTAATCATACTTTCCATTACTTTGTTTATTGCAAAACATAATTACGTTGCCGAGATTTTTATTTTTAAAAATCAAATCTGCTTTTTCCGCATAATTTCTTATATACATTCCTACTGATGAAAGCCTCACATTTTTTGATTCAATTTCATTTATCTTAAACAAGTTGACAAATAGATTATTGCTTGATGAATAAAAAGCAAATATTAATATTGAAATTATTGTTAAAACAATAATAATTTCCAAGATACTAAACGCTTTTATTTTTCGCTCTTTTCCTTTTGTCAATTGAAAATACATACTTATACTCTTTTCCTTCATCGTCTTTTAAAGTAAGTTCATATTTTATATATCTGTTTTTTTCTTCTAATTTATCAACATTTACTTGAATATTGTGCTTATTATTTATTTGCTCCAAATCAACAAGTTGTCCATTTGAGGATGATTTTTCAATTACTTCTCTAGCAACTTCTGTAACCTTACTTCTATGTTTTGTTTCTCTAATATTGTTATTATAAAAATTAGAATAAACGCCAAAATATGCTATAAATATGGATATTACAGCTATAGTAATTATAATTTCAACAAGTGCAAACCCTCTAATTTTAACATTGCTTTTCATCTTTTATAACAAATTAACCTTTCCCGTTACCGGCTCAACAGTAATAGTATACTTATTTTTGTTCATTCCAAATAAATAGATTGTGCCCGCCTGCGAAGTTGCTCCGGTTCTTGTAAAACGAATACCGGTGCTGCTTTTTGCAATCATAGGATATGGAAGACTTGCTATTTTCTTTTTAATTTGCCCTTTGTCAGTGTTATATGTCATGAAAATTTCTGTCTTGTCTTTTGAAATATAAACCCTGACAGTTGTGAATTCAGATATTGCAGTCTTCCTTGCAAAATTTAATTTACTTACAACATTTCGAACTGCCGCTTTTTCACGGTAATTTTTATAAGAATTGTATCCAAAAGCGATTACTCCCACAAGTATTGAAATAATAAAAAGAAATATTAAAACTTCCAACAGCGAAAATGCTCTAATCTTTTTTGAAAATCTCATAAGGATATTCCGTTTTCATAAAATATGATGGGTTATATATATTAGAGTCTGTATTTATATTATTCAGCTTTATAAATTCCTCTTTGTTTTTATTGTTGTAAATTTTCATCAAAGAATCCACTGTCCTTGCATCTAAAGTTGCAACCGAATAAATCTGATTGAGCCATGGCTTTTTACTTAAAACTTCATCTTTTATCGCTATAATCCCATTTGAGACTGAAAAATGCTTCCTTGATTCAGCTCCTATTTCCAAATTAAAGCCTTTAATAAATACCGGGAATTCCAAATTGTTTAATTTATAAAAAACTTTCCCATCTTTAAAATCCGGCTCCAAATTTATAATATTTGAGTGCGAATCCAAAACCTCAAGCTTTAAATCCGGAAAACTGCCGGCAAGAGAATCAAAATCAAATGAAACTATTGAATCGGTAACCCAAACAATTCTATCAAAATAATCAAATGCCATTTCCAATTCCCCATCCTCTTCAGATGAATTGTATGCGTTCAAAATTATAGACTCAAAAGAGCTATCGTCTCTTTTTAAAAAGTCATATGTTACTCCTTCTGTTATAGGCGAAAATAAAAAGTCTTCCTTTTTAAAATCTACAAACTCAAATTCCGTATAGATTTCTTTATTTTCTTTGATTCTTATTGCGCCGCTTGAGGAAGATGAGACTGTGCTTTTATTTTCTTCTTTCTCGTCGTCATTTTTTTCATCTTTATCATCATCGTCTTCTTTGTTGTCGCTATCTTCTACAATTTCTTCATGAGACTCTATTCCCACATTATCAATAACAATATTTCTAAGCCCATAGTATTTGTCCATTAAAAATATATTTTTAAAATTTGCTTCCCAACTATCATCTGTTTTTAATACGTAAAAACTTGTTAAATTGTGAGACGCATTATCAAGTACACTATCTAAATCTTTAATGTCATCTAAAACCAACTTTGTATCGACAGCATATGGATATATCAATTCATCATTATCAAGTTGTTTCGGTGCAATATTTCCGTACTTAAACTTTTTATTAATCAACTCTCCTGTAAAATAGTCAATAAATTCATCATATGACGCAATTTCTTCCGCCGTGTCGTATTCCAATTCCACACTATCATCTGCGTTTTCCTTCAGCTCTTCTATTTCCTCATTTTTTTCTTTTACGCTATCTTCCATAATTCCTATTTGATTTAAATTCGGTTTGATGAACAATGTATAAATAACAAGAGAAGCAATCAAGGCAATTATCGGAATAATGATTTTTAATATCTGTTTAAAACTTAAATCTTCATTAAAATTAATCATTTTTTGACCTCATCTTATAAAGAAAACCATCTTTATATGGTGTTTTTCTAACGACTTCAAAATTATCTATTTTGAGTCCGTCATCCGCTATGATAGTAATATAAATAATTTCACCATCAACACTTACATCATTTATATAATATTTTTCTGAAATTTCATTCAAAATTGACTTGATATTATCTGCATCCGCAAAACTATATTGCTCTTTAACATCGTTATATGAATCATTAAACTTTTTAATCTTTTCATTTTCTTCATTTATAGAATTGTAATTTGAAAGAACTTCTTCATATTCATTTGAAAGTGTTGTATATTCATTTTTAACAGCATTATATCTTTCTTCCACTTTTATAGCTTTAAAAGCAGTAAAAATAAGAATCGTAAAAGGAATAATGTAATACAAAATCATACCATAGTTTGTTTTTTTGCTTGTTTTTTCTTTTTCCTCATTAAATAATATCAATGGATTTTTCGAAGATTCATTTGAAATAAATTCAAAAATATCATTTGAAATATTAACTTTCTTGAAAGCCAATGTATTTAAATATTCTTCAATATTATCCGCTCTTTTTTCAAATGCCATAAAATTAAAATTTGCATTTTCAGTGGATTTCAGTTCAGACTTTATATGCCCAACAACTGAAAGAAGCGTGCCCAAATCCCCCATCTCAACAGAAGTATTATTTTCATCTTCAAATGAATCGTCTTTAATATTTGTCAATCTGTTCTTATATGAAAAATTTGAAAACTCGCCAGCTCTAAAAAGATAATAAAAATAAACTTGATCTCCAAAAAATAAATATGCGTCTGTAGTATTGTTTTTTTGTACGGCAGAGGCACAAACCTCTAAAAGGTCGCATAATAAAACATCTGCCGGCATCTCTTTTGAAACTTTAGACAATATACTATTATTTCTCTTGCTGCGGCAGACTATAGCTTTGTAATCATTTTGGCTTAAAATTCTACCCTCATATTCTTCAGTATCCACTTTTTTGTATAAATAATTATCCAAATCAGTCTTATTGGCTATGGCAGAAATTTCTTTTACTTCGTCATAACTGGTCGGAAATAACACCTTCATATCAGGGTCTATGTAATATAAAAACACCTTTTTCTTATTTAGTTTTTTTACCACTTTATTTATTAAAATGCTGAGTTTATCATATATAAACTCCCCTTTTTGGTCAACAAAAGAAAATGGTGGATTATAGATTTTCAGTCCATCTTCATAATAAGATATAAAATTATTGGTCAATAAAATTATTTCTTCTTTATTCATAACAATCTCCCTAGAATCAATATTGACTCAGACAAAAAATATATAGGATACATCGGCGTTCTTCCCTGAAATTTTTTATAAAATAATAGGCTGAATATAAATGCCAAAATTAAATGAGAAAACCAAAATATCAAAAAGTCGTTCGCTCTTAAAGATATAAGCTGCATAGAAACAAATATAACATCGGCTTCTCCTAATAAATTTCTTTTTCTAATAAACAAAAAATAAATTAGAAGAACAACTAAAGCTAAAATTACTCTTTCCAATAGTAAATATTTGTAACCGTTAATAAAATTTATAAAAAAAGAAACGACTTGCCAAAATACAATTCCGACAAGTAATTTCAATTTTATAGAACTGTTTTTAAAATCTTCAAGAGATGCAATTAATAGCAAAACAGCTATTATAATTCTTGAAAACAAATACATATTATTCACTATTTACCTTGTGTACCACTTCCTGTAGTACCGGTATCTTTTGAAGTTTCTCCGTTCGATACTTCAATAAATGGCTTAGCATCTCCACTTCCTGTAGGTACATTGACAGTTACAGTATAAGCCTTGTTTGTAAGCGGACTTTTTAACGCATCTGCTTTATCGCCTTCCGAAACCTTACTTAATTGTTTAACATCGAGATATCCTTTTGTTATAAGTTCACTCGTGTTTACGGTAAAACTTCCGGTCTTCGCTTGAGCGTCCGCATCTTCTACAAGATATAAAGCCGTAGCTTCTTTAATAGTCATCATGTTAAGATCGTCCGCTCTTTTTTTTGCTGAGTTTGTGAACTTTGTCAAGCTCGGAAGTCCGACAAGCAGCAAAATGGAAATTACTACAAGTACAATTAAAACTTCCAAAAGTGTGAATGCTTTTACTTTTTTGTCTAAAGTTTTTTTATTCATCTCTAGAACCTCCTAAATTATTTGTATCTATTTAAAACCATCTTGTTGACGGCTTTAAAATACGAATCAAAGTATTGATTGTCAATATATTTTTCAAATAATTTTTTTACATCAAGATAAATATTAAACAATTGATTGTTTGTTAAATAATCTTCTTCAGGAATAATTTTACCGTCTATAATAACAAATTGTGTCGCCAACTTATTATTAATATCCATAATCGAAGGTTTTAATGTTTTTCTTAAGAAATCATCTAACATTTGTTTCTTATCCCTTGAAATAAAATCATTGTCCATGACTTTATTAAATAAATGTTTTTTTAACTCTCTAACCTTAGAATCTTCGCCTTCAAATTCGTACAAATACTTTTTATAATGTAAATCGCATAATTTTTGCTCATCTAGTGCAATTTGTTCAAGGTCATTTATAGCATCAACATCAAACGAGCCTTTTTTGAATCCATAAAAATTTATCAAGAAATCAAATCGATTAATGTCTTCATGTAAATAATGAGAAATATTTGTAGCACTCATTTCGCCAATTCCATAGTTTCTTAAAACTTTTGTAAAATCCTTAATAAAATGTCTATATATATTGTATTCAACAGTGCAACAAGTGACAGATGACCCCACATCAAATAAATCAATACAGGCTTCTACTTTCCGTCCGGACTCTTTAAGAATAGGTTTGTTATGCATGATATTATTAATTTGTAGTCCATATTCTCCGATGTTCATAATGCCCTCCAATTTATCGACTAGTATTATTATACCAAATCTAAAACGAAAAATATGGATAAAACGACCGTAAGAATGTTAAAAAGAATTAATAATTTCTGTAAGCATTGAATGTTGCGTGGTTCGGCGTTTATTAAGAATATTTAATTATATTATTTCTTTTTCGTATTAATATTAATAAAAATGAAATAATGATGGCTAAATTGGCTTGATTTGAATTATATTATATAGTTTTTAATATTTTCTATATGATTTTTTGCAAAAAACTTCTAATAATAATTTTATATTTAATTTGTATTTTACAAAAATAGACTCGATTTTTCGAGTCTATTTTGAAATGCTAAGACGATTTATTGCTCTCTTTAGAGCAATTTCAGCTCTAAGAATATCGCCTTCTTTATTTTCAATTCTCTTTAGTGCTCTTGCTTTTGCTTTTTCAGCCCTTTCAGAATCAATTTCTTCAGGCCACTCGCAAGCATTTGCCACCATAGTGACTTTATTGTTTCTAATGTCTATATAACCACCGCTTATAGCTGCATATTTATCTTTCTTGTCCACTGTTATTTTTAATTTTCCGATAGCGACCTTTGTTACAAACGGAGCCATATTCGGCAAGACTGCAAAGTCTCCCTCTGTTCCCTTTACAACAATACTGTCAACATAGCCATCGTAAAATAATCTGTCAGGGGATACAATCTTTAAATAAAATTGCATAGCTATACTCTAACCTTTCATACTTTCAGCTTTTTCTACGGCTTCTTCTATAGTACCAACAAATAAAAATGCACTTTCAGGTAAATCATCGTGTTTACCGTCCAAGATTTCTTCAAATCCCTTAATTGTTTCTTGAAGCGGAACATATTTACCATCTATGCCTGTAAATTGTTCTGCAACACTGAACGGTTGAGATAAGAATCTTTGAATTCTACGAGCTCTTGCAACTGTAATCTTATCTTCATCGGAAAGTTCATCCATACCCAAGATAGCAATAATATCTTGTAATTCTTTATATCTTTGTAGTATTTCTTGAACTCTTCTTGCAACATTGTAGTGTCTTTCACCTACAACATTTGGGTCAAGAATTCTTGAGGTTGAATCAAGCGGGTCAACTGCAGGATAGATTCCAAGTTCCGAAATCGATCTTGACAAAACTGTTGTAGCGTCAAGGTGAGCGAATGTCGTTGCCGGAGCCGGGTCCGTCAAGTCGTCCGCAGGAACGTAAACAGCTTGTACAGATGTAATAGAACCTTGTTTAGTGGATGTGATTCTTTCTTGTAATTGTCCCATTTCGGTCGCAAGCGTAGGTTGATAACCAACAGCTGAAGGAATACGTCCAAGTAGAGCTGATACTTCAGAACCAGCTTGAGTAAATCTGAAGATATTATCGATAAACAATAGAACGTCTTGTTTCTTTTCATCTCTAAAATATTCAGCCATTGTAAGACCCGAAAGAGCAACTCTCATACGAGCTCCCGGTGGTTCGTTCATTTGACCGAAAATCAAAGCTGTTTTATCGATAACTCCCGATTCCTTCATTTCATAATAAAGGTCGTTACCTTCTCTTGTTCTTTCACCGACACCTGCGAAAACTGACAATCCGCCGTGTTCAGTTGCAATATTATTTATAAGCTCTTGAATAAGAACTGTTTTACCAACACCTGCACCACCGAACAAACCGATCTTACCACCCTTTGAATATGGAGCGATAAGGTCTATAACCTTGATACCCGTCTCAAAAATTTCTTTAGCAGGTATTTGGTCCTCAAATGCCGGCGGCTCTCTATGAATAGGAAGCGTAGGTGTCTTTTTTATTGGAGCTTCATTGTCTATAGTTTCTCCTAGAACATTAAAAAGTCTTCCAAGAGTTTTATCTCCAACAGGAACAGTTATAGGAGCTCCTGTATCAATAGCTTCCATTCCTCTAATTAAACCATCTGTAGAGCTCATCGCAATACACCTTGCTACATCATCTCCAATGTGTTGTGTGACTTCAGCAATTATGGTTTCATCATTATTTTTTATCTTTATAGCATTTAAAAGATTTGGCATCTTATCTGCGAACTTTATGTCGATAACAGGTCCGATAACCTGACTCAAATGCCCGATATTCTCTGTCATATGCCCTCCTTACTTTAAAGCCTCTGCACCACTGACAATTTCAGTTAATTCTTGAGTGATATTAGCTTGTCTTGCTCTATTGTATCTGAGACTCAAATCATCTATCATCTCGTTTGCGTTATCCGTAGCGCTCTTCATAGCCTGCATTCTCGCAGCCTGTTCACTGGATGAACTTTCGATTAACGCTCCGTATATGGATATTGCGGCAAATTCCTCAACCAAATAATCAAGCATAACTTGAGGCGATGGTTCAAAAACAATCAAATCGTTGTATCCATCACTCTTTAGTTTTTCTTGCTTTTCATTTTCGGTAAATTCAGCCGGTAAAATTCTTAAAGATGTAGGATTTTGACTAAGTGCACTGTTGAAAATTGTATAAATTAGATAAACCTCATCAACTTCTTTCTTTTTATATAAATCTAAAACAATTTCTGCAACATGCTTTGCGTCCGTAAAAGTGAAATCCTCACTGACTCCAAAAAATTTATCGTATATATTATAGCCTCTTTTATTAAAATAATCGTAGGTTTTAACACCTATAGTTATTATCTTATCCTCTTTAGAAACTATATTTTCTTCCGCATATCTGAGTAAATTACTATTATAACCTCCGGCAAGACCTCTGTCGCCGGTAATAACAACATACAGGCGGTTTTTAACTTCCCTTTTAACTGTTAAGGGTGTCTTTGTGCCTTTGGTTACTGTTAATAATTCTCTTATATTATCAATAACAGTGGTATAATAAGGCCTGGTAGATTCAAGCCTAAGACGAGCTCTCCTCATCTTAGAAGTACTGACAAGTTCCATAGCGTTTGTTATTTGCCTAATACTTGAAACTGAATTTATCCTTCTTTTTATATCTTTCATCTGTTCAGCCATTATACACCTCTAAAATTTATAATTATTTTTAAATGTGTTAATCGCTTCTACAAGTTCATCTAAAATATCATCAGTAAGCTCTTTCTTTTCGTCGAGTTTCTCTAGAAGAGCTCTATGTTTATCATGAATATAATTTATAAATTCTTTTTCAAATTCTTTAACATTTTCTACCGGAACATCTGCCAAATAACCTTTTGTAACTGCAAAAAGAATCAAAATTTGATCGCTTACGTCCATTGGTGAATATTGAGGTTGATTTAAAACTGCCAATATTTTTTGACCATGGTTAAGTCTGTTTTGTGTATCTTGATCAAGTTCCGAACCGAATTGTGCAAAAGACTTCAATTCTCTGTATTGAGCGAGTTCAAGTTTAATACCGCCCGAAACTTTCTTCATGGCTTTAATTTGAGCGCTACCCCCTACACGTGAAACAGAAAGTCCTGAGTTTACAGCCGGACGTTGACCTGAGAAGAATAATTCTGTTTCAAGGAAAATTTGTCCGTCTGTAATAGAAATAACGTTTGTAGGAATGTATGCTGAAATATCGCCCGCTTGTGTTTCAATAATTGGAAGTGCGGTTATTGAGCCTCCACCATATTTATCATCAAGTCTTGCAGCTCTTTCGAGAAGTTTTGAATGTTGATAGAAAATATCTCCAGGATATGCTTCTCTTCCCGGTGGACGTCTCAAAAGCAATGACATAGATCTGTATGCAACAGCGTGTTTAGATAAGTCGTCATATACAATCAAAACATCTTTGCCTTGGTGCATAAATTCTTCTGCCATAGCAACGCCTGAATATGGAGCAATATATTGCAAAGGTGCAAGCTCACTCGCACTTGCATTAACAACAATCGAGTAATCCATAGCTCCGTATTTGTTCAAAGTATCTACGATTCCGGCAACTGTGGACATCTTTTGTCCAATTGCTACATAAATACAAATAACATCCTTGCCTTTTTGATTGATAATAGTATCAACGGCAATTGCAGTTTTACCGGTTTGTCTGTCCCCGATTATAAGTTCACGTTGACCGCGGCCTATAGGAATAATTGAATCTATTGCCTTTATTCCTGTTTGAAGAGGAACGCTGACGCTCTTTCTTTCTATTACACCCGGTGCTTTTTGTTCAATTGGTCTGAATTTCTTAGTTTTAATTTCACCTTTACCGTCAATAGGTTGTCCTAAGGCATTCACAACACGGCCGATTAATTCATCTCCAACCGGTACTTCTACAATTCTACCGGTTCTTCTTACTTTAGTACCTTCTTTAAGATCTGCGTCGCTTCCAAGAAGAACACAACCGACATTGTCTTCTTCAAGGTTTTGAGCCATCGCATAAACTCCGTTTTCAAATTCAAGCAGTTCGCCCGCCATACAGTTATCCAAACCGTATAATCTTGCGATTCCGTCCCCTACTTCAATTATAGTACCAACTTCAGAGGTGGAAATATCATCGTCGTATTTGTCAATCATTTGTTTAATAACGGAAGTAATTTCTTCCGGTCTAAGATTCACTATCCACTCACCTCAATTCTATTTTTTAAATTTTGCTCTAATCTATCATAAGAACCTTTTAGTGATAAGTCGATTTCTTGTCCCAAAACAAAAATTCTAACCCCCATAATAAGATTCTTGTTTATCTTTTGTTCAACAATTGCTTCTTTTCCGGTTTTATTAAGGATAAATTGCTTAATTTTTTCAACTTGAGCATCTGATAATTCAAATGCAGTTTCCACATTTGCAATAACCTTCTTTGATTTTTCAAGATAAAGTTTTTTAAATTCACTAAAAGTTTCATCTAAATATCTTTCTCTTCCCTTGTCTACAACGACTTTAAGGAAATTTTTGAAAGTAACTGACTCGTCTTTTAAAAGCTTATCAAGCAAATCTTTTTTATCTTCTTTTGAAAAGATTGGACTGTATAGGAACTTCTTAATGTCCTCAGTCTCTTTCATTGCGTCAATAAAACCTTTGAAATTTTCAAAAACTTTTTCAGTCTCTTTTCTGTCTTCAGACAATAAAAAAAGACTTTCTGCATATGTTAATCCTATTCTTGCCATTTTGAATCCTTTAAAGAGTTCAATCTTTTTTCTGTGAATTCAGCAGCTTTCTTTGAATTAACCTCTTCACCGGATAAATCCTTTGCCGCACCGATTGCAATCTCTATGATTTCATCTTTTAAGCTTGACAAAGCTTTTGATTTCATTGATTTTGCTTCATTTTCAGCAGTTTGTAGAATTTTTTCTTTTTCGCTTAATGCATCTTGTTTAGCTTCAGATACAATACTATCATAGTTTTTACGTGCATCTTTTAAAATGTCTCTAGCTTCTTCTTTAGATGAAAGCAATTTCTTTTGGTATTCATCTTTGATTTTGTTAGATTCAGCAAGATTGTTTTCTGCTTCACGTAAATTTCCATCTATATAATCCTTTCTCTTTTGGAGAAGTTCTTGTATCGGTTTAAAAAGAAAGTGTCTTAATATAAAATATAAAACAATTGTTGTAGCAACAGAAACCGTAAAGTTGAGAAGATCAGGCAAAACATTAACTGTAATGTTCATTTACTTCTCCTCTATTTTCTATAGACCGGCCAATAGTGGTCTAAGGAATAGCATGATTAATGATACAACAAGTGAGTAAATACCTGTAGTTTCTGAAACTGCTTGCCCCAAAAGCATGACTTGCATGATGTCTGATTTAGCTTCAGGTTGTCTTCCAACTGCTTCAGTTGCTTTACCTGCTGCGAAACCTTGTCCAATAGCAGGTCCGATACCTGCAGTCATTGCAATTCCGATACCGATTGCTGAGCAACCCAATACAAATGCTTCATTAGAAATGTTCATAAAAATCTCCTTTCAAATGTCTTACTCTTCCGGGAATGTTTGACCGATAAATGCCATTGTAAGCATTGTAAATATAAATGCTTGTAATAATCCCGAAAATACGTCAAAATAAATGTGCAAAATTGCACTTGCGGGCACCAAGAAAACGCTTATAGATTGAAGTGCCGAGTGTACTAATTCCATAATAATTACACCGCTTAAGATGTTTCCGAATAGACGGAAAGAAAGCGATACAGGGTTTGCGAGTTCACCAATGATGTTCATTGGCAAAAATAAAGGAAATGGTTCCAGGAATCCCTTTAAATAACCGCCAATTCCATTTGATACAATCGAAGTCGCCTGTACAAGAACAAAAGTCATAATAGCTAGTGAAACTGTCACGTTGTAGTCACTTGTAGGTGTTGAAAATCCTAATAATCCCCATAAATTGGCGAAAACAAGATAGAGCATCAATGTGCACATATACGAAACAAATTCTCTATGACCTTTACCCATTGTTTGGTCAACCAAACTTTGGAAAGCTTCAACATATATTTCCAGCAGATTTATGATTCCTGTGGATTTTTTTCTGTAATCAGCTTTTTTTATTTTAGAATTCATAACTATTGCAAAAATTGATAAAATTAAAGCAATTACCATTCCTTGGAATACAGAATCATGCAAAAAATACTCTTTGCCTGCCAAAGTAAAATATATACCTTTTTCCACTTAGAGCCCCCTTTCTTAATATTCGACAAAAAGTCATTGTCATGCCTATATTATACAATAACCGCTTTGTAAATACAAGCATTTATTGAATATATCTAACCAATTTATAAAAATTCTTTATAACAAAAAAGCCCCGATAAAATCGAGGCATAAAAATTTATTTCATTGTTGCATATATAACAGCTTTGATTGTGTGCATTCTGTTTTCAGCTTCGTCAAATACCTTACTTCTCGGTCCTTCAAATACTTCATTTGTAACTTCCATTTCAGGAAGACCGAATTTTTCATTGATGTCTTTACCGATTGTTGTCTTTAGGTCGTGGAAACTTGGTAGACAGTGCATGAAAATAGCATTTTCATCACAATTTGCCAATGCTTCTTTATTAACTTGATATTTCTTAAGAAGATTAATTCTTTCTTCCCAAACTTCATCAGGTTCACCCATTGATACCCAAATGTCTGTATATAGAACATGTGCTCCCTTTGTTCCTTCTTTAACATTTTCTGTTAATGTGATTGTTGAACCGCTTTCTTTTGCAATTTTCTTTGCTTCTTCAACAAGGTCTTCTGTCGGGAACAAGTGACTTGGTGCGCAAGCTGTGAAGTTTACACCCATCTTTGCACATGCAATCATTAATGAGTTTGCTACGTTGTTTCTAGCATCTCCCATATATGTGAAGTTTAGTCCTTTTAATGTTCCGAAGTTTTCTTCGATTGTTAAAAGGTCAGCCAACATTTGTGTTGGGTGGAAAAGGTCTGTTAATCCGTTGTAAACAGGAACTCCACTGTAATCAGACAATGTTGTTACCAATTCTTGAGAGAATCCTCTGTATTCGATACAGTCATAGAGTCTTCCAAGTACTCTTGCTGTGTCTTCGATTGATTCTTTTTTACCCATTTGTGATGAACCCGGGTCAAGATAAGTAACTCCCATTCCTAAATCATATCCTGCAACTTCAAATGAACAACGTGTTCTTGTTGAAGTTTTTTCAAATAAAAGAACCATGTTCTTTCCTTCTAGGAATCTGTGAGGAATTCCAGCCCTCTTCATGTGTTTGAAATCTTTACTTAAATCAAGTAAATATCTAATTTCTTGTGGAGTATAATCCAAAAGCTTCAAAAATGATCTGCCTCTTAAGTTAACACCCATAATAAATCTCCTTTTAATTTATTAACTAAAGCCTAAGCCCTGTTTATATTTATTCTAATAAATGGTATAATTAAATATAGGACATATTGAAACGTAAGGAGTGTATTTAAAACCAAAATGATAAAAGAAAATAAAGCAAGTCTTCAATCAAATGAACAAAACCCAATCGATCCAACTATTATAGCGGACATAGATTACGAGAAAATTTCCACAAAAACTTCACCAATACTTCACCAAAGTTCCAGATTTATTTATGTAATAGACGGAAATGGCAAAATTAAAATTGATAATAATATTTTTAATATAGAAAAAAATTGTTTAATTTCTATTGTTCCTTGGGCTATAACCGAAATTATCGAAGTTAATAAACCTCTAAAAATTTATGTTTTAAAATATTCTTTTGACTTATTTAATAAAAATCTTTTTAATATATATGACAACGAGTCTCGAACAGTATTAATTTCAAAAACTGTTTTAAATCAAGCTATAAGTTATCATGAAGAGTCTCTTATTAATACTTTTAAAAAGGCTTTCGAGCTGACAAGGTCGCAAGAAAATATTCCAAAAAATATTATAAATTCACTATTTTTCTCATATATTCTAGAAATCGGAGCTTCTCATGCTCTCTATTTTGAATCTAAAGAAGAAGTAAATACAAAGGACAAAAAAAATATATTGTCCTATATATACAACAATTCCGACAAGAAGATTACTCTTGATGAACTATCAAAAATATTTTTTATGTCAAACAGCAATATTTCAAGATATATAAACTCTGAAACAAATCTCACCTTTTTCGAGCTATTAAATGAAATTCGCGTAAAAAAAGCTGTAGAGCTTCTTATTCACACAGATATGACAGTTTCAGAAATAGCTTCTTTTTTGGGATATTTTGATAAAAGTCATTTTATAAAAAACTTTAAAAGTATTATAAATGTAAATCCAAACGAATTTAGAAGATGTTATAAAGGAAATAATAATTATAGCGACAATATTTATTCCGAAATTGTAAATTATATTTATAATAATAGCAGTACCAATATCACTATAAATGAAATTTCAGAAATGTTTAACACGAGTCCCGTTCAAATTAACAAAAACTTAAAAATTCTTATAGGAAAGACCTTTAATGAATTTCTAAATTATGTTAGAATTAATAAGGCGGCAAAATTAATTCTTTCGACTGACGAGAGTATTACAAATATTGCCTTTGAAGTCGGATATAACACAGTGAAGACTTTTTATAGAAATTTTATTAAAATAAAGAACATAACTCCACGCGAGTTTAGAAATACGATTGCAATTGATGACCTAAAGGAGGCGAATGATGAAAAATTTTAAATATATGGTCTTAATCACCCAAGTCAGTATCGATATTATAAGCGGTATTGCAGCAGGTCTTGTTATAGGGATGCTTCTTGACAAACTATTTAAAACAAATTCGGTTTTTACTCTTATTCTTTTAATTATCGGGATTTTCAGCGGTTTAAATATTGCCTACAAACGCCTTTCAAGAATGATTGAAAAAAAGAAAAAGAGCGAGGATGAAAGTGATGAATAACTTTATAAAACGCTATATAATAGCAAGTTATATTTTGGCAATACCTTTCATTATTGCATTTTTATTTTTTAAAGATTGGAAGAGTTTAATATTAGGAATTTTATTTTCAAACACAATCAGGATTTTGCTTTTTAAGTTATCTGCAATAGAACTGGATAACATTATAAATAAACCGAAAAGGACTGCAAAAGCTTTGGCAACCGCAAATTATATTAAGAGATTTATTATTTACGGAATCACGCTTGCTGTTGCGCACAAAAGTCCATCCTTAAACTTTTTTAGCGCTGCAATAGGACTTCTGCTGCTATCGTTTGCAATTCAAATAATAAATATAATAGATATAAAAAAATCCGGCAAATCAATTGCCGAATTAAAATCAGGTAAGACTGACGACGAGCTCAAATAATAATACATTTGGCTCGTTTTTTTTAGTCTTTAAAATATAGTCCGCTTCCATACATTTCTCCAAATTATATCTCGCTTTATCTTCACTAAAATTTTTTAATGTAGAAAATATTTTATTAAATTCAAATTTAGAAATCCCGACAAGTCTCATTATGTCATAATCCTTATAGCCCTGATTTTTATAATTTATAATTTTTAAAACATTTATCATATGTCTCGATAGCATATATAAAATTTTTACAGGCTCTTCCCCGTTATTCAAAAGTTTATTTAATTCTTGAATTGCTTTTTTGCGGGTTTTTTGAGAAATCGCATCAGTTAGATTAAATATATTTGAACTTATACTTTTATTGACCATCGAATCCACTATGCTTTCATCAATGGATTCTGAGCTAATAGATGCGAGCTTTTTTATTTCATTTTCTATTTTATATAGCGAATTAAATTCAGAGTCTTTAGAATAGTTTAAATATTCTATAAATTTCCTAAGAGCAGCTTCAGAAATTTTCTTATTTTCTTCTTGAAGCTTTTTTAAAATCCAATTTTTAAGAGCTCCAGGATTTACCATATCGAAGTCAACAAGTCTATCATATTTCATCAAAGTCTTAACAATAGACAAATTCTTTCTTGGACTTTCAGGGCTGGACATTAACACCAAAATATAAGAGTCCTTATATTTTTCAATTTCCTCATAGTTTTTAGCCAAATCTTTTGACAAATCTGTCCAATTATATAGGATTATAACTCTTTTCTTTGCCATAAATGGAAGTCTCACAATTTCTTCATATAAATTATTATAAGTCATATCTGCGGCATCTTTTTCAAAAGAGTTAAATTCTAAAACCGATTCATCTATAAGTTCCTTTTTTAAAAAATTTATTGTATTTTTTGCAAGGTAATCCTCTTCTCCTTGAAAACAATAAATTCCGGATGCTTCATCAGATTTAATTTTTTTCAAAAAACTTGTATAATTCATCCCTCTTCCCCACTTTCTCTACAATATAAAACGAGGCGATAAGCACAATTAAAATATATACATAATTAAAATAATTTTTTTTATTTAAATATGAATAAATTTTATAATTCTCCAAATCAAATGTCACCAGGCCGTCTTTGTCCGTTCTATATACTTCGCAAATATTTTCAATTCTTTTTAGAACTACATCATTTGGATGACCGTATCTATTATTTCTTCCTACACTTATTATAGCATATTTTGGGCTCACACGTTTTAAAAATTCTTCAGTTGAAGAAGTCTTGCTGCCGTGATGAGAAACTTTTAATATAAAAGAGTTTAAATCGGACTCAAGAAGTTTATCCTCCGCTTCACTTTCAATATCACCGGAAAATAAAGCTATATTTATATCATCCTTCACAAGTTTTAAAACAAGTGACGCATTGTTCTCAAAATCACTTGATTTTTCATAAACCATATCAACAAGTTTATATTTTCCCCCTATTTCGATATTTTTTCTATTCATTTGTATAACTTTTTTTATAAATTCATCCAAATTAATATCTTCTTCAATCTCTGTAGGCATATGGTCTGAAACTAAGAATTTTATATTTATGTCATCCGAAACTTCAGTAAATCCACCGTAGTGGTCATAGTCAAAATGCGTAATAAAACCCGCTTCTATATTTCTAAATCCATTTTTTATTAGATATGGTTCAAGTATATTTTTCCCGACAAATCCGGGCCTTGATAAATCTCCGCCGGAATCAATCAAATAATTTTTGTGGTCTACATGAATTAGTGCAGCGTCTCCTTGTCCAACGTCTAAAAACTGAACAAAATCATAGTCGCGATTAAATACAACAAACATAATTGTAAACCCAACAAGAATCGGCATAAGTCTTCTTATTTCTCGATAGAGACGATTCGCCAAAAATGTTCTATTTAGATATATATAGATTGCAAAATAATAAATTATAATCGCAAATATATTTGGACTTGGAAAAACAATTCTCGAAAAATTAAACGACGTAATAGTAAGCATGTAATCTATTCCATTTGCCATAATATTTAAAATTACAGATACTATATTATTTAAAATAGAAATTTTAGAAATCAACAAAAATAGAAATGAAATATTAATATAGATCGAGAAAATCGGTATAAAAATAAAATTCCATATAATTGAAAATATATTGTATCTGTTGAAAAAATATATTACAACCGGAAAAGTCGCTAATATTATTGAAATATTTAAAGCAAAATATTCGACAATATAATTTCCACGATTTTTTAAACTGTTTCTAATATGAGGTCTTATAAAAATAATGCCGAACATACAAAGATAACTCAATATAAAACTTATATTAAATATATAGTACGGATTTATAAATAAGCTCAATTCAAACGCAATTAAAAGCGCTTTCTTGTTTGAAATGTTCGGAAAATATATCCTTGAGATTTCAAGAATAGTAATCATTATAAGCGCCCGTAATAACGACGGCGGAAACACAAGCATAAAACCGTATATCCATATAATTAGCAGTGAAATAAATACTCTAGGTTTAAGACTTGGTATAATTAACCCGATAATAAAAAATAAAAATCCATAAATTATTGCGACGTGTAATCCGGACGTACTCAAAATATGAGAAAGCCCTGCAAATTCCATCTTATCATAAATTATATTATCCTCGGTTTTTCTTAGAATAGCTCCGCTCGACAAATAATATGCATTCTCGTTTAAAGACTTTTCATATTCATTTCTAAACTGGCTTTTTAAATTAAAGAGCGGTTTAAAAAATGAATCTCTTACATAATTTAATTCACATTTTTTAATTTTATTATTTATACCAATTGAATTATAATAAATTTTTTCATTAAAAAGAAGCGGCATTGTGTTTTCGAAAAAATCTGAAACCTCTCCTTTATATTTTACTATATCTCCTTCTTCAATTGAATCATCTTCACTGTATAACAAAGTCTTGTTTAATAATGAATTTCTAATATAATATCTTGCGCCAAATTCAGTTGTTGTTTTGTTATAAACAAGCCCCGAACCTGTATTAGAGCTATTTAGAAAATCATATCTAACACCTGAATAAATAAAAAAGAAGACAAATAGAAAAGTCACAATTAAATATTTAGTCTTATTTGATTTATAATTTCTTAAAAGATATATCAATAAAAAAGGAATTAATAATGCTAAATACAAATATCTAGTTATTAAAATTGCAATTACACTCGATAATAAAAGACCCAATTCTGCTCTCCTTAAAACTTCTTTAATACTATAATAACTCAAAACCGAATAAATTAAAAGTATAATCTTGAAAAAAAAGATTAATCCATTTATAATAATATTTAAGGAGGTTAGACTATGGATGTTAATGAAGAAGTCAAGATTTTCAGAACCGCACTATACGCCGGTGAAATAATGGTTAAAAGCGGTTCGGAAACCTATCGGGCTGAAGATACTATAAAAAGAATGCTTGCCTCGAAAGGTTTTTTAAATATATCTACTTTCGTCTCCCCTACTGTTATTATTCTTGGAGACAACTTAAAAGACGGCAACTGTTACATTAAAAATATTCCAAAAAGAAGTTCCAATTTAGCAAGAATAGAAAATGTAAATGAAGTTTCAAGATCTTATGTACAAGGCAAAATCTCAACCGATGAGGCAATGGAAAAACTGAAAATAATAGAAAATGAAAGCCCGTATCCTTATTGGCTAATGTGTCTCGGATGCGGCATCAGCTGTGCAGCTTTTGCAATTCTTATCGGTGGAAACTATACGGACTTCATAGCTACATTAATTACAAGCATTCTGGCTTTGCACCTAAACGAAATAATAAATGCAGCAAGTAATACAGTTTTTTTAGGAAATTTTATCGGAAGCCTTATTGTTTCGGTTGTTGCAATTTTCTTTAGCAAAATCGGACTCGGAAGCAGTCTTGAAAGTACAATTGTAGGCTCAGTTCTACCACTTGTCCCGGGAGTTGCTTTTACAGGTGGTGTGAGGGACTTTATTACCGGCGATTTAATCTCGGGAACCGCACGTTGTATAGAAGCGATAATGATTGGAATTGCAATCGCTTTTGGCGTCGGTGTATGTATGACTGTTTTTAACGCACTTGGAGGTTTATAATGAATAATTGGTTTTTAATTATTGCACTCAGCTTTGTTGCAGGGCTTGGATTCAGCTTTATTTTCCAAGTTAAAAAGAGGCATCTATTATTGGCGGCTGTATGTTCATCAACAAGCTGGACTCTTTTTCAATTTTTAATAAGCATAGGAATAAATTCTGTTTTCAGCACTTTGATGAGCGGGCTTGTAATTGGATTTATGACCGAGATTTTTGCAAAAATAAAAAAATGCCCGGCAATAAACTACATAATCATCGGAATAATACCACTTGTTCCGGGTTTGAAAGTTTATCAAGGTATGTTAAAACTTATTGAAGGCGACATTTTTCCAGGTATAAGCCTGTTACTTGAAGCAGCATTTATAGCAATTGCAATCGGTGTTTCAATTTTAGTTTCAACATCAGTCGCAAGAGTAATTCGACTTAGAAAACAAAAGAAATTAATCAGATATCAGCATCCAAATGCTCCAAACTAAAAAAGATATGAATATGTATCCATATTCATATCTTTTTAATTGATATTTAATAGTCTCACAACCATGACTATCGCTTGTTCTCTCGTTACATTAAATTTCGGAAGAATAAGTCCTTTGTCATCACCTTTAATTACACCTTTCGACGCAAGAGTTGTTACCGCTTCCTGTGCCCAAGACGAAACTTCCGATAAATCAACAAGATTATAATCTGTAGTTTTGATTTCATCAAGCTTATTGTTGATTGTAAGATACCTATATATTATTGTCGACATTGCTTCTTTTGTTAAAAAACTTTGTCCATTAAAACGGTTATTCCAACCGCCTTTTACAATTCCTAAATTTAGTGCATTGTTAACATCGACATCGTCTGTATCGCTGAATTTAAGAGCAGAGCTAAACTCATGTTTTCCAATATGTTCATCAAGTCTCATAAGCATCTTTATAAATTCATATCTCGAAATCTCTTTACTGATATCTTCTTTCATACTGTCAACTATAAGTCCAAGATCAGATGCAATATTTACATCCTTTTTGCTCCAAGACCTTCCACCTTTAATAAACGAATTGTGGCCAAGCTCAATTGTATCAAACGATACACTCTTTGTATCCTTACCATCTTTTACATAACTATAATACAATTTAAACGTAACTCTACTGTTGAAAGCGTTCAGTATTTCATTTTGAATAAATGGGTTTATTCTAACTTTTTTTTGATTAATATCAAAACTGAATACTTGTCCGCCTGTTTCTGAAACAAAACTGTTCTCGTCAATTCTATAATCTATATTCAGTTTTACATTTGAAATAATACCGCTCTTTTCATCATTTAAAACATTCTCCGGATTATCCCATTCAACAACAATAAAAGAAGGATCATTTAAATCAATCTCTCCTTTTACATTTATGGGTTTATAATCTACTGAAGCGTTTATAATATTAGAAAAAAGAAGTAGAATCACAAGTATAGCTACTGAAAATCTAATCTTCATATTTCCTCCATAAATTAATTTTCCCCTCTATGGTCATAGAAGGTAATTTTTCCAAACTCATTATCTTTTTCAACCTTGTGTTCTTCCAAAAAAGCCTTATAAATATCTAATTCTTTTTTTATATTTATAAATGAGAATGAAAATAACAAGAACGATTTTATAAAATTCTTTTTACCGATAAGCGGTTCCAATAAATCTTCAGGACAAATAATATAAATAAATAATAACGATATAGACCAAATGGTTTTATTGTCAATATTTTTATAATATCCATTTTTCACATCATACAATAGCATAGACATCAACTCCAAATATGAATCGATATCAAAATTGAAAAATTCGCGCACCGTGGACAATTTATCTTCTTCTATATATTTAGAAAAATTTAAAAGTGTGGAATCCGAAATCATTTTAAATAAATCCTTTAAATCAAAATTATTATCCATAAAATCGCTCCTTTATCTTGTTATATTATACTATAAATTTTAATCTTATGCAAGAAAAAAGCACTCTAATGAGTGCTTGAGCGTTTATTTAACCGATTCAACCAATTGTTTGAAACCGTTTGGATCGTTTATTGCCATATCAGAAAGAACTTTTCTGTTGATTTCGATATTGTTCTTTTTAAGAGCATTAATAAATCTTGAGTAGCTAAGTCCATATGGACGAACTGCTGCATTTATACGAGTAATCCAAAGTTGTCTAAAATCTCTCTTTCTTTGTTTACGACCGATGTATGCATAGTTCTGACTCTTCATAACAGCTTCCATAGCTGTTCTGTAGAGTGTTGATTTTGAACCATAGTAACCTTTAGCTTGTTTTAAAATTTTCTTTGTTTTTTTACGTCCGTTGACGCTTCTTTTAACTCTAGCCATTTCTTATCCCCCTCTATGGAATCATTTGACCGATTCTCTTCATGTCAGATGCACTAACCAAAGTTGATTTTCTTAGGCGTCTGATTCTCTTTTGTGATTTCTTACCTGTAATATGACTCTTGTATGCTTTGTGTCTCTTTAATTGACCACTAGCTGTTCTTTTAAATCTTTTAGCGCTAGCTCTATGTGTTTTAATTTTAGGCATAGTATCCTCCTTACTCTGATTTTGGCAGAACATACATTACCATGTTTCTACCTTCTAATTTAGCGGGTTTATCTATTTGTGCATAATCACTGATTTCATCGAAAAACCAGTCAAGCACTTCCCTGCCTTGATCAGTATGTCCCATTTGACGACCCCTGAATTTTACCGAGACCTTAACCTTGTCTCCACCTTCTAAAAATTTGACAGCTTGATTTGCCTTAACTTTTAAATCGTGCTCTTCAATAGTTGGGGACATCTTGATTTCTTTTACTCTAATTGTCTTTTGATTCTTTTTTGCTTCCTTATCTTTCTTTTGAAGCTCATAACGGTATTTACCATAATCCATTATTTTACACACAGGTGGTTTCGCCTGTGGAGCTACTTTAACAAGATCCAAGCTCGAATTCTCCGCAACTTCAAGTGCTTTATCAATATCGACAATTCCCAATTGATTTCCTTCTGCGTCGATTAATCTAACTTTTTGGTCTCTAATTTCACCATTAATTTCTAATTCTTTAATCTTAAAACCTCCTTATAATAATATAAAACATAATAAAAGAGCCCAAAAGGGCTCTCAAATAACAAATCAAAAAATGAAATATTAACGCCAATGCACTGAAAAAACGTGATTGGGTGAGAAGAGCACCTTCTGCTTTCTATATTCAACATTTAGATTATAACATCCAAAGTATGATTTGTCAAGTGTTTTTGCAAATATTTTTTATTATAAAACTTTTTCTTCTGTTGCAAGAGTATATAATGCTTCTGCATAAATTTTTGCGGCATCCATAAGTCTATCAATCTTGATTCTTTCATTCTTTTGATGCATTCTGTCTTCATCATCTTTAAACATAGAGCCGAAGGCAACACAATTGTCCATTGCTTTTGCATAGGTTCCACCACCGATAACCATAGGCTTTGATTCCATGTCTCCCGATTGATTTTGATATGCACTCATTAAGATTTTTATGAGTTTGCTTTCAGGATCAATATAAAGAGGGTCTTCTCCTCCGGTTTGCTCAAAAGTTCCGTTAAAGTCAGCAGTACTCTTTTCAATTTGAGCTTTGATGTCTTCCTTAGTAACGCCTGTTAGAGGGAATCTCATATTTAAAACAATATTTATCTTATCTTCAAATTTTTCAATCATTCCGATGTTGAAATTTAATTTCCCTGATTTTTCATCTTCAAAGTCTACTCCAAGACCCTCACCATGGAAAGTGAAACCAAGTTTTGTATTATAAAATTCTACGAACTTTATAAACTCATCCCCTGCCATAAAAACGCCTTCAATCCCTTTTAAAAGTATCGATATCGCATTTTTTCCGGCTTCAGGTGTTGAGCCATGGGCGCTTTTTCCATTTGCTGAAATGACAACATCTGAGCCGTTTTCTTTTAACTCAAGACCATCTACCAAATTTGACAATGCATCGGAATTGACTTTTGATTTATCTAAAACAATTTCTGCATAATCAGGAACCATATTTGGTGCGTTACCTGCTTTAAATGTTTTAACAGCAGAATCTTTGAGGTCAAATGAAAGTGACAATGTTCCTGTGACAATTCCTTTTTCTCCGAAAATTACCGGAAATTCTGCATCTGGAGTAAAGCCCATTGTCGGCATTTTTTTATGTTCTACATAATAATTTATGCCGCCCCAATGTGTTTCTTCATTTGTTCCAAGAATTAAACGAATAATTCTTTTTATTGGAACGCCTGTTTCCTTTATTGCACGCATTGCATAGTATGCAGCAATTCCAGGACCTTTATCGTCTTGGGTTCCACGTCCTGTTAAATAAACTCCGTCATTTTCCATTTTGAACGGGTCGCTGTCCCAACCTGAGCCGGCAGGAACAACGTCAACGTGAGCTATGATACCGATTGATTCTTCGCCTTTTCCAAATTCAATATCCCCTGCATAATTTTGCAAATTTTCAGTAGAAAAACCGTCTCTGTCTCCAAACTCTAAAAATTTAAGAAGTGCATCTTTCGGTCCTTGACCAAAAGGTGCGTCAGTCAAAGCTTCCCCTTCTACTGAATTTATATTAATCAACTTTTCCAAGTCTGAGATCATTTCTTCTTTATGATCATCAATCCATTTCAAAACTTCTTTCATTATATTTCCATCCTCTTTTCTTTTATTTCTTCACTTAAATCATCCATAAATTTATCCAACTTGATGTCATTTATGTTTTCGTTGTTTCTTGTTCTAACTGAAATAGAGCCGTTATCTCTTTCTTTTTCACCCAAAATCAACATATAATTTATTTTTCTCATTTGAGCATCTCTGATTTTTGCTCCCATTTGAGAATTTCTTGTGTCGATTTCAACTCTGAATCCCTTGTTTTTTAATTCTTCATATACTTTTTCCGCATATTCGTTTGTTTTTTCAGAAACAGGAATTACTTCTATTTGAACAGGAGCCATCCATAGAGGGAATTTTCCTGCAAAGTGTTCTATAAGAATTCCGAGGAATCTTTCAATACTTCCAAACATTGCTCTGTGAAGCATAACAGGTCTCTTTCTTTCGTTGTTGGCATCGATATATGTGAGATCGAAGTTAACAGGCATTTGCATATCAAGTTGAATTGTTCCGCATTGCCAATCTCTTCCAATTGCGTCTTGTAAGTGGAAGTCAATCTTAGGTCCATAGAATGCACCGTCTCCAGGATTTATCTTATATGGCATATTTTTCTTTTCTAGTGCTGCTTTTAATGCACCTTCTGCCATTTCCCAAGTTTCAAGATCTCCCATATAATCGTCAGGTCTTGTGGAAAGTTCAAGTGTATATTTAAATCCGAACGTGCTGTAAAGATAATCAGCAAGGTCAATCATTTTAAATACTTCATCTTCAATTTGTTCAGGTAAACAGAAAATGTGAGCATCGTCTTGTGTGAAACTTCTAACTCTAAATAGTCCGTGTAAAGCACCCGAAAGCTCATGTCTGTGAACAAGACCGAATTCTGAGAGTCTAAGCGGGAATTCCTTGTATGAGTGTAAATTTGTTCTGTAAACGATTGTTGAGCCCGGGCAGTTCATTGGCTTAATTGCATAATCGGCATCATCAATTTTTGTGAAGTACATATTTTCTTTGTAGTGATCCCAGTGTCCGGATTTGTGCCACAATTCTTCATTCAAAATCATCGGAGTTAAAATTTCTCCATATCCCCTTTCTTGAAGCACGCCTCTCCACCAATTTAGAAGCTCATTTCTAACAATCATTCCATTTGGATGGAAGAATGGGAATCCCGGTCCTTCTTCATGGAATGAGAATAAATCCAATTCCTTTCCAATCTTTCTGTGGTCTCTCAATTTTGCTTCTTCAATCATATTTAAATAGCTATCAAGTTCGCTCTTCTTCGGGAATGTAATGCCATAAATTCTTTGAAGCATTTCATTATTTTCATCTCCGCGCCAATAAGCTCCGGCGATGGAAAGAAGTTTAACAGCCTTAATCTTTGAAACATCTTTAAGATGCGGTCCTCTACATAAATCGACAAATTCACCGAGTTTATAGAAAGAAATAACTTCTCCTTCCGGGAAATGTTCAATTAAATCAACTTTATATTTTTCATCCATTTCCTTGAAGTGTTTAATAGCTTCGTCACGATCCATTTCGTAACGTTCCATTTCATGACCTTCTTTTACAATCTTTTTCATTTCTTCTTCAATATTCAAAAGATCTTCCGGTGTAAATCTATGTGGTGTATCAAAGTCGTAGTAGAAACCTTGATCTATTGATGGACCGATTGCAAATTTTACACCCGGGAATAATCTTTCGATTGCAAGTGCCATCAAGTGTGCAGATGTGTGCCAGAAAATTTGCTTTCCTTCTTTGTCTTCAAACTTTAAAACTTTGAAGTCTCCATCTTCACTTGGAACATCTTGCATTCCAAGTGTTTTTCCATTAAGCAGTGCTCCAACTGCTTCTCTTTGAAGTCCTGTTGATATTTCTCCGATGATTTCATAAACTGTAAGTTTTTCATCAAATTCTCTTTCACTTTTGTCAGGTAAAATTAATTTTCTCATACTATTTTCCTTTCTTATATTTATATACAAAAATAGACCAACCCCCAAAGGGACGATTGGTCTTTGTTCGTGGTTCCACCCTAATTACTTCTCAAACCATTAACGTAATGGTGACGGTACAGGATTTCTCCTGCCTGTAAAAGACGCCGGTACTTTCAAAATGATTTTTCTCATCAACCAAAATCTCTCTGTATATATTTGAAATCGTCTCAATACTCGTATTAATTTAAAATCTGAATTGTCAGATAGTGGAGGCGGCAGCCAGATTTGAACTGGCGAATCAAGGTTTTGCAGACCCATGCCTTACCGCTTGGCTATGCCGCCATATAGTGGTGCTCCGAGCCGGAATCGAACCAGCGACACGTAGATTTTCAGTCTACTGCTCTACCGACTGAGCTATCGGAGCACATCCCACTAATTAAATATATTATCAGAAAAACACCGTTCTGTCAAGTGTTTTATTGAATAAATATTAAATAATTTTATATTTTTAATTAATAGGTGCAATCTATCAATAAATTGATAACAGATTATAATTTAACTTTTTAAAAGCGGAGAATGAATAAGCACATAAACCATATATGACATTATTATTAAAGAAATTAATATAATAACAGCAATAAATATATATTCTTTCACTGTCATAACCGAAAATACACTTACATTTTCTTTGTAATTCGGATAATTTGTTAAAAGCTTGTATACAGCATAAATCATAACTATATAAAGTAGTACTATCATAATAGCTGTGAATGGTGATAGGTTCGCTGCTAAATCCAATTCATTTGCCGTTTCAAGTTCAGCTGCTTTATCACTAAGAATATATGATAAACACATTGCAATAGAATTGTTTGTAGCATGCGCAAACATTGACGGCACAATTGAATTTGATCTATATCTTATAAATCCTAAAACAATTCCTAAAATAAATGGTCCAATAAAGTTAAAAGGATTGTAGTGGAATAGTCCAAAAAGTAGTGCCGTTATAACTATTCTTTTCCAAGGCTTTAATTTATCAAATGCTCTAAATAAGACTCCCCTAAAAATCAGCTCTTCAAAAATTCCCGGCAAACATGCGAATAGAATTATCGAAATAATAAATGAGAAAAAGCTTGTTGGTACAGGAATCGCATTTATATTTTCCGGCACAGGAATATATTTCGTAATAAAAGTTAAAAATAATCCGTTAAAAAACACGACTATAGGATAGAGAAGAATCATCGTGCCGATGCTTCTTAAAACGGTTCCTCTTTTAGGTTTATTTAGCGCAAACGTTAAATTCATATCATATTTTTTATATTTTGCTATAAAATATGATACAACCCCAAGGATTACCACTTCGGTAAAAATAATACCGAAATAAATATTAATGCTTTGTGTCACATACCCAAGTGTTAGAAATAAAAATGTTAAACATATATAGATTATACTTCCCTCTGTAACATTCGGCACCCCATACTTTATAAACCTTTTTGCTTTTTCATACTCATTATTTTCAAACGTCATCTCTTCGGACGTCTCAGTATTATACTCGCTTTTTTCTTCAACATTCTTTTCGTCATTTAATTTATTTTCATCACTCATCATTATCATCCTCTTCAAAAACGAAAATATATGGTATGTTTCTGTAGAAATTTTTATAATCAAGCCCATAACCGACTATAAATAAATCATCTACTTCAAATCCGCAGAAATCAACACTTATATCCGCATCCCTTCTTGAAGGTTTATCGAGCATTGTGCAAATTTTTATTGAATTCGGATTCTTTGTTTTTAAAAAATCTCTAACTTTATATAAAGTCTTGCCCGTGTCAATGATGTCATCAATTATTAAAACATCTTTTCCTTCAATATCGGTTCTTAAATCAGTAAGAATATTAACGTTGCCCGATGAGGTGTCACTAAAACCGTAGCTGCTTGTAGTTAAAAAATCAACTTCAACAGGACACTTGAGATTTCGTATTAAGTCGGTGGCAAACATTATGCCACCTCTTAATAGCGGAATTGCGACTATAGGCTTGTCCCCATATTCGCCATTAATTTCATCTGCAACTTCTTTTACTCTATTTACTATTGTCTTTTCGTCAAATAATACGGTTTTTCTCATTTTGCACTCTCAATATCATTTAAACTCGTAGTTGCTGAATCAAGTAAACTCTTATAATTTGAAAGTTTTTCTTTTTCATTATTTACAACAGCTTCCGGAGCATTTTTTACAAAACCTTCATTTGAAAGCTTCTTTTCAAGTCTTTCAATTTCCTCTGTGTAATTCTTTATTTTTGCCTTAAGAGAAATTGCTTCTTTCTCATAGTCTATAAGCTCACTCAAAGGCAAATAAGCGTCAAGTTCAGGAATGGAAACTTTCAAATATTTTGAAGCGTCCAATTCACTGTCTTCAATCTTTATCTCAGAAATCTTTATAAGAGAGCCGATTATGGCCTCATTGTTCTTTATATCTTTTGCAAGGGAATCTGAGCCAACCAAAATCAATTCGCTCTTTCTTGACGGTTCAATATTTCTTGTGCTCTTTGCATTCCTTATAACCTTGATTAAGTCCTTGATACTTTCAACTGTATCAACTGCATCTAAATTCGAGCCCAAGTCTATGACTTCCGGCCATTTAGCTGTAATTAAATATTCATCCTCTTTATTTGGAATAGACGAATAAATTTCTTCGGTAATAAAAGGCATAATCGGGTGTAGAATCTTAAGAGAATTTATAAGAACATAGAGTAAAACTTTCTTTGTGTTGGTTTTTAATTTTTCATCATCACCGTAAAGAGCAGGCTTTGAAAACTCAATATAATAATCGCAGAAATCTTCCCATATGAAACTGTTAATTCTGTCACATGCCAAACCGACTTCATACTTGTCCATATTCTTATTTACATCTTCAATAGCCGAATTTAGCTTTTGAAGAATCCAAATATCCTTATCTTCCAATTCCTCTAAAGAGAAATTTGAGTCATCTTCGTCATTCAAATTCATAAGAACATATCTCGACGCATTCCATACTTTATTTGCGAAATTTCTGGATGCTTCAACTCTCTTTTCATCGAATCTCATGTCATTTCCAGGGCTGTTCCCGGTAACCATATTGAATCTGAGTGCATCAGCTCCATACTTTTCTATAATCTCCAAAGGATCAATGCCGTTATCGAGTGACTTACTCATCTTTCGTCCTTGATTATCACGAACAAGTCCGGTAATCAAAACATCTTTAAACGGAATTGTATCTAGGAAATATTCAGAAGTGAAACACATTCTTATAACCCAGAATAAAATAATATCAAACCCTGTAACGAGTAAATCCGTCGGGAAAAATTCTTTGAAGTCGGAACTATTTTCATCAGGCCAACCTAAAGTTGCAAATGGCCATAAAGCTGATGAGAACCAAGTGTCAAGAGTATCCGGATCGCGATGCAAATGGGTGCTTCCGCACTTTTCACATACTGTAACATCCTTATCACTGACATGAATATGACCGCAGTCTTCGCAATAATATGCAGGAATTTGATGTCCCCACCACAATTGACGTGAAATACACCAGTCGTTCAAATTTGAAAGCCAATTTTTATAGATTTTACCATATCTGTCAGGATAAAATTTCGGTTCCCCTCTATCAAATGCATCCAATGTTTCCTCTGCAAGTTCTTTCATGCGAACAAACCATTGCTTGCTAAGAAGAGGTTCAATAACAGTCTTACATCTGCTACAATGACCAACAGCATTTTCGTGTTTCTTCTCACTGACAAGAAGACCTAAATCCTTTAAATCTGATAAAATTGCTTTTCTGGCTTCATATCTGTCCATTCCGCAGTATTTACCGGCATTCTCATTCATCTTAGCCTCTTCGTCAAGAACAACAAATTGTCCAAGATTATGACGTTCTCCCACCCCAAAATCGTTAGGGTCATGAGACGGAGTTATCTTAACAACACCTGTACCAAATTCCATATCAACATAACTGTCTTCAATAACAGGAATTTCTCTATCTGTAAGTGGAAGAACAACTTTTTTCCCCACAATATCCTTATATCTTTCGTCTTCAGGATTTACAGCAACAGCCAAATCGCCTAGCATTGTTTCAGGTCTCGTAGTTGCAATAACAACGCTTCCTTCGCCTTCTGCAAAAGGATATCTGATTTCCCAAATCTTGCTATCTGTATCAACGTGATTAACTTCAGCATCTGAAATAGCAGTCTTACAATCAGGACACCAATTTATAATCCTGTCCCCCTTATAAATAAGACCGTCATCATACATACGTTTAAAAGCTGTATAGACCGCTTGTGAAAGATTTTCATCCAAAGTAAATTTAATTCTGTCCCAATCACAACTAAAGCCCATCTTCTTAAGTTGATTTATAATATTTCCACCGTGTTCATGAGTCCAATCCCAAGCTTCCTTCAGAAAACCTTCTCTTCCAAGTTCCTCTTTAGACTTTCCATTTGCACGAATCTTATTTACAACACGTGACTCCGTTGCAATACTTGCATGGTCTGTTCCAGGAAGCCAAAGAGCCTTATATCCTTGCATTCTTTTTAATCTAATATAAACATCTTGCAACGTATACATGGAGTGTCCAATGTGAAGATTTCCTGTAACATTCGGCGGTGGCATCATAATAGTATATGGTTTTCCGTCGCAGTTTACTTCAGGAGAAAACAAATTATTATCAACCCATTTTTGATATATCTTGTCCTCAAAATCATGAGGATTATATTTTGCATCTAATTCTTTCATAACACACCTTCTTTTATATTCATAAGAAAATTATAACAAAAAAACAAAAAAAAAGCAAAGTTTATAACTTTGCAAGCCTTCCATTATGAATAATCTTTGTTAAAATATTACTATTGTATACTAACTCAACAACACCGAAAAATTCTCCACGAAAAGCATATTTCAAAAAATACTCATCGCCTTCAAAATGAGGCCTATTTAAAAATTCATCAACCGTTAACCAATTTAGTTCTCCTTCTGTGCAAGCAGGAAGATTTTCAGAGCCTTCATAACTATCAGAAAAATAAACATGCATTAAAAATCTCTGATTGCTTATTGATAAATCTGAAAAAATAACAAGTCCTAAATATGTGCTTGAATTTAATTTTAATCCTGTCTCCTCGTACACCTCTCTAATATTGCACTGATAAGGCGTCTCATCGTTCTCAATATGCCCACCAATGCCTATATTCTTACCATGATTTATATCATTTTCTTTTTTATTTCTATATATGAAAAGAAATTCTTCGGGAGAGCTTTTCTGTCTCTTTATATAGCAAACCGTCGTATCCATAAAATCTCCTCTATAAAAAGAAAAACACACTTTAAAGTGTGTCTTGGTCGTTTAATTAAGCAGTTTGGTTGAGCATTTTTTGTAATCTGCTCATCTTTCTAGCTGCATTATTTTTATGCAAAAGATGCTTATGAGCAGCTTTAGATAACTTTTTATCAATAACCTTAATAAGTTCTTGTGCTTGATCGTAGTTTTCTTCAGCAATTGCTTTTTCAAACTTCTTGATATAAGTCTTTATCTCATTTTTTCTCATCTTGTTTACCAAAGTTTTTTTATTGATAACACGAATCTTCTTTTGTGCTGATTTTATATTTGCCATAATATCACCTCCAACATAATAACTGTAACAATTATATCACATAATTAAAAATTATTCAATATAAATTTAAATGCACTAGCTCAAAATTAAAAAAGTCACCTTAGCGGTGACAGCTCACAAATGTTGGCGCGGCACGGAGGAGTCGAACCCCCGACCTTTTGGTTCGTAGCCAAACACTCTATCCAGCTGAGCTAGTGCCGCATTGGCGCAGCTAGGAGGATTCGAACCCCCGGCACACGGATTAGAAGTCCGTTGCTC